>DASTET010000335.1:0-4104 GCA_035709445.1 Blastocatellia bacterium
GAGCTTGCCGACGCGGCCCAGTTGTCGAGCCTGTCGGATGAGACGCCGGAAGGCCGCTCGATAGTCGTGCTGGCAAAGAGTAAATACGGGCTGAGGGGGCGCGAGCTGGCTTCGCACGAAGCGCATTTCATTGCCTTCAGCGCCCAGACCCGCATGTCGGGCGTCGATATTGACGGTCGTTCCATTCGCAAAGGCGCGGTCGATGCCGTCGCCAACTACATAATGTCCGAAGGCGGCATGGTGCCGCCTGAGCTGAAGTCGGTTGTCGAGCGGATCTCGAACTCCGGAGGGACGCCCCTGGCCGTGGCCGACCACAACCGCGCGCTCGGCGTCATTCACCTGAAAGATATAGTCAAAGGCGGAATGCGCGAGCGGTTCGAGCAGCTCAGAAAGATGGGCATCAAGACCGTGATGATTACGGGCGACAACCCGCTCACGGCTGCGGCGATCGCGCGCGAGGCGGGCGTCGATGATTTTCTGGCCGAAGCCAGGCCGCAGGATAAGATGGACCTGATACGCCGCGAGCAAGCGCAGGGCAACCTCGTGGCGATGACCGGCGACGGCACAAACGACGCGCCCGCTCTCGCCCAGGCCGATGTCGGGGTGGCGATGAATACGGGCACGATGGCGGCCAAAGAGGCCGGAAACATGGTCGACCTCGACTCGAACCCTACCAAGCTGATCGAGATAGTCGAGATAGGCAAGCAGTTGCTTATGACGCGGGGCGCGCTTACGACCTTCTCGATTGCGAACGACGTGGCGAAGTACTTTGCGATCATCCCGGCGATGTTTTCAACACTGTACGCCCTGGCCGGGGCAGGCGCGGGGCCGCTTGCCGCGCTCAACGTGATGAGGCTTGCGACGCCTGAGTCGGCGATCCTTTCGGCGGTGATATTCAACGCCCTGGTCATCGTAGCCTTGATCCCGCTCGCGCTTCGCGGCATCAAGTACCGACCCGTGGGCGCGGAAGGGATACTGAGGCGCAACCTGCTGATCTACGGGCTCGGCGGAATCATCATCCCGTTTGTCGGCATAAAGGTCATCGACGTGATTATTACAGCCATCGGCCTGGCCTGATGTGAAGCGAAGGAGAGTGGCATGAACTTGGTCAAGCAAATCTATCCGGCGGTCGCAATGATCGTTGTGATGACGGTGCTTCTGGGCATCGTCTATCCGCTCGTTGTCGCCGGGCTTGCGCAGATCATCTTTCCCGAAAAAGCGGCGGGCAGCCTGATTGAGAAGGACGGCAAAGTAATAGGCTCCCGCCTGATCGGGCAGCCTTTTTCGGGGCCGGGTTATTTCCACTCCCGGCCTTCGGCGGCGGGCCAGGGTTATGACGCATCGTCTTCGAGCGGCACCAATCTCGGCCCTACGAGCAGGAAGCTCGTCGAGGAGCAGGTGGGCGCGCGAGCGAAAAGCCTGAGCGAGACAAACCCGAATTCGCTGATACCCGTCGATATGGTTACGGCGTCCTCTTCCGGGCTTGACCCTCACATCACGCCCGCGGCGGCTGAGTTTCAAATCCCGCGCGTTGCCCGCCAGCGCGATATGAGCGAGAATGATGTGCGGCGTCTGGTGCGGGAGCATACCGAAGGGCGACAGCTCGGTTTTCTCGGCGAGCCTCGGGTCAACGTGCTGGAATTGAACCTCGCCCTTGACCGGTTGCGCCCGCTGGCCCAGGCGAGACGCTAGTTCGTCATTATAGATGGGCAGTCTAAAGAAAAAGCTCGCGTTCAGTTACGGCCTGCTAATCGTCATCATTTTCGCGGTGAGCGCCTGGGGCATTTATCACCTCGTAAGCCTCGGCCGGGCCATTGACGTAATACTCGTCAACAACTACAAGAGCATACGCGCCGCGGAGAATATGAAAGACGCGCTTGAGCGGCTGGACTCTGCGGCCCTTTTCCTCATAGCGGGTCACGCCGACAAGTCCCGCCGCCAGTTCGTTGAATACTCCGAGAGGTTCTCCCAGGAATTCGAGACCGCCTCAAGCAACATCACCGAGGCGGGCGAAGACGAGATCATCGCCGACATAGGCTCAAAGTATTCGAGCTACAGACAGGAGGTCGAGCAGTTCCTTGACCCGCCGCGCCAGGTGACTGCCGCCGAGCAGACGCGCCTCTACTTCGAGCGGCTTGAGCCGGGTTTTCTCGCCCTCAAGCAGAGGCTCGACGACCTTCTGGCCTTAAACCAGGAGGCCATGCTCGGGGCCAACGAGGAAGCCCTCTCGCAATCCTTTCGCGCCGAAGTTTCGATGGCTGGTATGGCGGCGCTCGCTCTCCTGACGGCTCTGGCCTTCGCCTGGCGGTTCACCAGCTACGTCGTCGACCCGATCACCACCCTGACGGAAAAGGCCAAACTGATAGGCGAGGGCGAGCTTGATCAACACATCGATATTCAGTCGCAGGATGAGATCGGCGTGCTCGCCGCCGAATTCAACAGGATGGCGGCCCGCCTGCGCGACCTCAGAAAATCGGACTACTGGCGCCTGCTCATAGAGCAGAAGAAGTCGGACGCCGTAATCGATTCCATCTACGAGCCGGTCATAGTGACCGACGCGCGTGGCCGCGTGACCAAGATCAACCGCTCGGGACAGCAACTGTTCGGCACTCCCGACCAGAGGATGGGCGCCGACGGCGACCTGTCGCTGTCGGGGTCTGCGGCGGGCGAGCAGATCATGCTCGCCGTCAAGGACGCGGTATCGATGCAGCGCCCGGTCGCGGCTGAAGGCGAGGCCGCGCTGGTCCCGATAAAAGCAGGGGGGGCAGAACGCAGCTTTCGCCTTCGCACAACACCTATGCGCGACTCGGAAGGGCGGCTGCTTGGCGCGGTGACCGTGCTCGAAGATGTGACGGCCCTGACGGAGCTGGACAGGCTCAAGACGGAATTCATCTCGATAGCATCGGGCAGGCTGCGCGAGCCGCTCAACTCGCTGATGCTGGCCATGCACGCGCTTATCGAGGGCTACACGGGAGAGCTAGACGAGAAACAGATGGACATGCTGCTCGACGCGCGCCGGAATGCCGAGCAGCTTGACGATATAATGAACGACCTCATGGAGTTGACGGAGATAGAGACGGGGGCGCGGAAGATGTCGAAGGAGCGGCTGCGCCCCGCCGATCTTGCGAGGTCGGCTGTCGAGCGATTCCAATCTTATGCCGAAAGCAGGCATGTTAAACTGGTGAGCAATGTCTGGCCCGATCTACCCTGGGTCTTCGCAGACCGGCAGGCGGTCAAGCGCATATTTGATAATCTGTTGTCTAACGCTATACGCCACACGGGGCGCGACGGCCAGGTTACTATTGAAGCGATCGAGAGGGCTGACCGCATATTCTTCAGCGTGCGCGACACGGGCGAAGGCATCCCGGAAGAGTACCTGCCTAACATCTTCAGCCGGTTCAGCCGGGTAGGCGGCCAAACTGGCGGCGGGACCGGGCTCGGGCTCGCGCTCGTCAAGCGGCTCGTCGAAGCGCAAGGCGGACAGGTGAGGGTCGAAAGCAAGTTAGGCGAAGGTACGGTATTTACGTTCACTCTCCTGCCGGGCGGCCCGGCTCCTGTAAGGGCGACGGCGAGGTCGCTATAACGGTCTGAACAGCCGTGTAATCTGAACAGCCATGTAAAATGAGCAGAGACACCGAAACGAAACCTAGCGCCGAGCAGTTGCTCGCGAAGCTGGAGCAGGAGCAGCATGCGCAGTTGCGTATCTACATAGGGGCGGCGCCCGGCGTCGGCAAGACTTACCAGATGCTTGAGGAAGCGCACCTTCTTCGCAAGCAAGGCTATGATGTGGTGATAGGGTTCGTTGAGACTTACGGACGGGAGGATACCGAAGCAAAGATCGGAGACCTTGAGATCATCCCGCGCAAAAAGATCCCTTACCGCAACGTGGTGCTCGAAGAGATGGATGTAGAGGCGATCATCGCGCGCAATCCTGAGATATGCATAGTCGATGAGCTGGCGCATACGAACGTTCCCGGCTCTGATAACAAGAAGCGCTATGAAGATGTGCTCGACCTGCTCGACGCGGGAATCAACGTTTTCACTGCCGTCAACATACAACACCTGGAAACGCTCAATGACGCGGTGGCGCGGTCGTCGGGAGTG
>DASTET010000336.1:0-8459 GCA_035709445.1 Blastocatellia bacterium
ACGCTTTCGACTCTTGCAGACTGGATCATTGAGATAACCATGATTGCGATGGGCAGGAGGGCGACAGGCTTCTTTGCCGGTATTCTCATTGACCGAACTCCTTACAACAGGCTCTGCGGAGACGCTAAAGGAATGGAGATACATCCGAGTGGCTTCGGATAGATACTACCTGATCTTAATGGGCATCCTGGATTTGGTCTATCGAGTAAGCGTTTTACCTGAGAGTGGCGATAATCCGGATGACCTCACCTGAGACGGGCGCTATCTTATTTACTGCCCTGGACCAAGTCAAGAAGTATTCAGGTAGTGTTAATAACGTAATGCTTGACTGTGTGAGAAGATTTTCAATCACAGAGGGTCAAAAAAACACCAAGTCTTAGACCTTCTTCCTCTCTTTTACCTTATGCGCGTTTGCGGATGTCGCATTCCAATCTGCCGTTAGAAAGGTCTATGACGACTTCGGCGTTGGCCACGCGCTGGAAGGTCTCGAACGCGGCGTGCTCGACTGCCGCGAGCAGCTCGGAATGCAATCCGCGCGCGCCCGTTCCGCGCTTCTCGCTCCGCGCGATGATGTGATCGATGGCCGCGTCGGTGACGCTCAGGCGCAATCCTTCGGCGCTGAACTCGCTAGTAAATTGCGGCAGGACGTTATCGAGCAGTATCCGCCGCAGTATATCGGTCGAAAGCCTCGGGAAGCTTACGATGCGCGCGAACCGGCCTATCAATTCCGGCAGAAATCCGTACTTCTGAAATGTGGCGGCGTCATCGAGGGTCAGCGTCGCAGGGGCCTCCTCTTCTTTGCTGCTGAACCCTATCGATGCGCGAGTCGCCTTGAGCAGGTCGTCTATCCCCGAAAACGCGCCGCACGCGATAAAGGGGATGTTCCGGGTCGAAAGCGCCGCGCGCTCGCCGAAGGCCGAAAACCCGTAGTCCATCGGCACCATCACGTCCGTCCCTTCGAGCATTGCCAGAAGCTCTCGCTGCACGCCGTAGCCGGAAACGTCTTTGGTCGTGCCCTGCCCGGCGAACCGCGCATTGCTCGAAGACGAGGCCAGCTTGTCGAACTCGTCAAGGCATACGACCCCGCACGAGGCCAGCATCGTGTTGCCGTCGGCTGCGTGGACGAGCCGCGTGAGTATCGTATGCACGTCGTCGCCTATGTAGCCGCTCTCGGTAAAGCTCGTTATATCGACTATGACCGTGGGAAGCCGAAAGATGTGCTGGAAGAGCAGCTCGACTATAAAGGTCTTTCCGCAGCCGGTAGGCCCGACCAGCATCAGGTTCTGTTTCGGAGGGAGGCTGCGCGGCTTCGCGCCTTCGACGTGAATTCGCTTCAGGCGGCGAACGTGCCTGTAAGCCATAAGCGAGACGGCCCGGCGCTGTTGCTCCTGCCCCTTGTACCCGAGCCGTTCGAGCTGATCGAAGATTTCGGGAGGAGAAGGCAGCGGCAACCTCTCGATGAAGTTGCGCAGGTAATCTCGCTCGGCGCGCGCCGCGTCTTCATCATGGGATTCGTTGTTCTGGTCTTGCCAGTCCAGGCTGTGGTCTCTCATTTCTTATGGCAACGCTGCGACGAGCACCTGTTGCTGCGAGAAGCTCGTGCCGTTTCTCGTGTTCCGGTAAAAGAGCAGTCCTTCATCACGGCCCACTATCGAAGTATCTATCCAGACTATATGAAGCACGCCCCTGCCGTCGACTACCATCGCGGGGCTGTGCCCCCGGCCATTGCTGGTGTTGGCCTCCGACACCTGCACCGGGTTTGAAAAGCTCATCCCGCCGTCGGTCGATCTGACGAGATAGACCTGTTTATTCCCTCCCGCTTCTTCGTGATAGGCGACATAGACCCTGTTGCGGTCGAGAGCGAGGAAGGGTTTGTGTATATCGCGACCGGGTCTGTTACTCAAGTTGATGGGGCCTGAAAAAGTGAGCCCCCCATCGGTAGAGCGCGAATAAAAAGCCTGGGCGTCGCCCTCGCTTTCATCTACCCAGGTGACGTGTATGTTGTCTGAATCGTCGACCTTTACATGGGCTTCGACTGCGCGGCCTGCTCCGGTCGAGACGCGCACCGGGTCCGAAAAAGTGAGTCCCCCGTCGGTAGAGCGCGAAAGCATTATTACGCTCTCGCCCGGGGCAGTGTCTTCCCAGGCGATGTAGATGGCCCCGGTCGAATCAATAGCGATTTCGGGCTCGAAGGCTTCACCCGGCGAGCGGGAGACGTTTACCAGCTCGGAGAAGGTCTCACCCTGATCGGTCGAGCGGACGAACATGACCTGCCTGCCGCCTCCTGCGGTATCGCCCCATACGATATTGATCGCTTCGTTTGAGTCGAGGGCCACTCGTGGCGCGAACGCGCCCTGCTCCCCCTGCGTGATGTTGCGAGCGCCGCCCTTAAATTTACCCGCTTTCTTCGAGTTCAACATGTAAGCCTGTGTCGTGCCGTTAGAGTTGTCGTGATAGACGACATAGACGCGCGGCTTTCCGTTGCGGTTGACGGCCATCGAAGGGCCGAAGGCTTCGCCTCTGGATCTCGAGAGATTCTTTGTAAGCGGCAGATTGTTCCAGCTCGCGCCGTTGTCTTTCGACATCGTAAAAAAAATCTGGCTTCCCGGCGTGCCCGCGCCTGCGGGTTTTGTCGCAACCGACATGGTTATATAAAGCTTGTTCGTTTTATCGACATCGATTGCGGGCGCGCGCGTCGCTCCGAAGTGCATAGGGACTTGCGCCAGCCCGACCGCAGACAGCAGCGCGACGACTGCAGCCAGTGAAGTGACCAATGCTGCTTTCCGTTTCATAATTTCCCCGATTTGAAATGCTCAATATGAGTCTGCTTGACACTCAACAATAGGCGAACGCAACACGACGATGTTACACGACCACGGGCAGCGGATTCAACTAGAAGCCAGAAGCCAGGAGTCAGAAGCCAGAATCTGGTTGAGATTGATTCTGACTTTATCCAATCGGCAATGACGTGGAGGCTACGTTATAGATTCTGGCTTCTGACTCCTGGCTTCTGACTCCTGGCTTCTGGCTTCTGACTTCCGGATGCTATACTCTCGATCTGAATCTCAGAGCATTCAATTGAGGAGCATGTGATGGCGGCAATTATTCTGGACGGCGTTAGTGTCGCTAACGCTATAAAAAGTGAGGTAGCGGCGGAGGCAGTCGAGTACGCAGAAAGAGGTCTGCGCCCCGGCCTTGCGGCGGTGCTCGTGGGCCATGACCCGGCATCTCAGATATACGTATCGAGCAAGGTCAGGACTTGCGAGCAACTGGGGTTATACTCCGAAAAGATCGAGTTTCCCGAAACGACGACTACGACTGACCTGCTCGCGCTGGTCGAAGATCTGAACTCGCGCGACGAGATCGACGGCATACTGATTCAACTGCCGCTGCCCGCGCAGGTAGATACGGCGCTGGTCCTCAACTCGGTCGATCCGGCTAAGGACGTCGACGGGTTTCACCCTGTGAACGTGGGTCGACTCACGCTCAACGAGCCGGGGCTTCGCCCCTGCACCCCCGCCGGAATAATCGAGATGCTCGACCGCTACAACGTCGAGCTTAAAGGAGCGCGGGCCGTAGTCCTCGGACGAAGCCGCATAGTGGGGCTTCCGATGTCGCTCCTGCTTCTGCATCGCCACGCGACCGTGACGATATGCCATTCGCGCACGGTCGATCTGCCCCGAGTGGCGCGCGAGGCAGATATACTCATAGCCGCTATCGGCCGTCTCGGCATGGTCGATGCGCGGTTTATAAAACCGGGCGCGGTCGTCGTCGATGTCGGGATGAACAAAGTGACCGACAGCGCGGACCTGGAACGATTCTTCGGAGATGACCCGAAACGCCGCGCCGCGTTTGAAAAGAACGGTTACACGCTTATAGGCGATGTGAACCCGCGAGAGGCGATGGAGACGGCCGGCTACCTGACCCCTGTGCCCGGCGGCGTCGGCCCTCTGACTATAGCCATGCTTATGAAGAACACTCTCTCGGCCATGAAGATGAGACGAGGAAAAACAGTCTAGCGAGTCTGGCGAGTCGCGCGTCTGGCGAGTCCTTCTGGAGCGAGACGCTGATTACAGCGACGCGCCAGACTCGCTAGACTCGCCAGACTCGCTAGACTAAAATAGGCCCAACCCCGTTTTGTCGAGCAGGCGGTCCGGGAGACCCATCATGCAAGAGTATGTCGATCGGTTCTACAACCACCTGAAATACGAGCGCAACGTGTCGGAGCACACCCTGCGCAATTACATGAGCGACCTTGAACAGTTTTATGATTACCTGTGCCCGGTCGATTCTCAGGGCAACCGGCGTCCGATAGACGTTCGCCAGATAGACCACATAACCATACGCGAGTATCTGGCCAAGCTCTACCAGGAGAAACGTAAAAAAACCTCTATTGCGCGGAAGCTGGCAACGCTCCGGACGTTTTTCAGATTTCTCTGCCGCGAGCAGGTAATGGAGGCCAACCCGGCCCGGCTCGTCTCAAGCCCGCGTCTGGAGAAGAAGCTCCCGAAAGTGCTCTCCGTAGAGGATGTAATACGTTTCATAGAGACGCCCGACACCGATACGGTGCTCGGCAAGCGAGACCGGGCCATACTGGAGCTGCTTTACGCCACAGGGATGCGCGTATCGGAGCTGGCGGGGCTCAACCTTGAAGATGTCGACTTCAAGAACGAATCGATTCGGGTCCGGGGCAAAGGCCGCAAAGAGCGAATAGTGCCATTCGGGTCGAAAGCGAAACAGGCGCTGCAAGAGTACCTTGGAGTGCGCGGCGAGCTGCTGATCGAAGCGCCCGAAGACCAGCGCGACCCCCTCGTGCTCTTTCTAAACTATCAGGGGACACGCATCACCACCCGGTCCGTCGGGCGCATGATCGACAAGTACGTTCGCGAATGCGCCGTCATGTATGACCTCAGCCCGCACTCGCTCCGCCACTCATTCGCCACCCATCTGCTCTCTGCGGGCGCGGACCTGCGGGCCATCCAGGAGATGCTCGGACACGCCCGGCTCTCTACGACTCAAATATATACTCAGGTCTCTATGGAGCACCTAATACAGGTTTACGACAAGGCGCATCCGAAAGCATAGTAAAACAGTCTGGCGAGTCTGGCGAGTCGAGCGTCTGGCGAGTCGCTTTAAAGACAGACATCGCTTGAACCAGATATTGCAAAATAATCAGCGCCGTCAAAAACAGGACGCGCCAGACTCGCTAGACTCGCTAGACTGTTCCTGACGCGCTAGACTCTAATCGGGGTTAGCCTTGTCCTTCTTGCGGTGTTTTTCGAACCAGGCTTGCAGGTAGAGCTGCTGCAAGAGCTGGTGCGAAGGACGCCGCCAGCCGTGATACTCGTCCGGCATGCGCACGAGCAGCGTCTCTTTCTTGAGCATCTTCAAAGCGCGGTAATACTCTTCGCTCTGCGAGATGGGTGTGCGCAGGTCGGCTTCGCCCGTCATCACCATGGTCGGCGTCTTCACGTTCGCCACGTAATGGAGCGGCGAGCGGACGGCATATTCCATCGGGTCTTCCCAGGGGAACTTCTGGAACTGGTAGTACCAGCTCGCTCCGTCCGTGGTCCCAACGAATGAGTGCCAGTTGATAACGGGCCTCATCGAAACGGCTGCGGTGAAACGGTCCGTGTGGCCGACGATCCAGGCCGTCAGCACGCCGCCGCCGCTGCCGCCGCAGACGAACAGGTTCTTTTCGTCTATCCATCCCTTCGCAATCGCCGCATCGACGCCCGCCATCAGGTCGTCATAGTCTTTCCCCGGATAGGAGTACTGTATCCCGTTGACGAAGTCCTGGCCGTAGCCTGTCGAGCCGCGCGGGTTCGTGTAGAGTACGGCATAGCCGTCGGCTGAAAAGTTCTGCCACGCCCAGTTGAAGCCCACGTTGTACATGGACCAGGGCCCGCCGTGAATCCAGAGCAGCATCGGGTATTTCTTATTCGGGTCGAAGTCGGCGGGCTTGATCAGCCAGCCCTGCACCTTCAATCCGTCTTTTGAGGTATACCACAGCTCTTCGGCGTCGCCGAGCCTTACCTCTGCCAGCACATCCTGGTTGACATCGACCAGCTCCTTTATGCTTGCCGCGTCCTGCACCTTGAAGGTGACCAGCACTCCCGGCTCTTTGAAGCTGGAGCGGACGGCAGCCGCCTGACCGTTCTTGGATATTGAGTAACCAGCGAGCACATGGGTGCCGTTTGTCACCTTGCGCACCTTGCCGTCGACCGAGGCAAAGTAGATGTTCGATTCTCCGCGCTCCTGCATGTTGTAATAGACGCCTGACCCGTCGGCTGCCCACATCACGCCGTTTGGCGAGCTCGGAAGGCTCCCGACCCAGAGCCGCTTGTTGCCCCCGTCCTTGTCCATCACATAGAGGCTCGACAGGTGCGAAGTGTACATCTTGTCATCATAGCCCGTGTAAGCGACCCAGCGCCCGTCGGGCGAGACCTGCGGGTTGCCGTCCGGTCCTTTGCGATCGGTGAGAGGCTTTATCGCAAGCGTCGCGATATCGATGGCGTATATCTCGCTATCGTTTCTGAGGTACTCGGCTTCGGGCTTGCGAATAGCGGAGACGTACATCGTCTTGCCGTCGGCGGACCACTCGGCCCCGGTGTGACTGTACTTGCCGCTTGTGATCTGTCGCGGCGTGCCTCCGAGCACAGAATCGATGACGAATACGTGGGTGTGACCCATAGGCAGCGGGCCGCGGCCGTCGGCGGCCCAGGAGAGCCGGTTGACTATAACGGCGGGCCTCGCCCATTGCGCCCCGCGAGGCCGCTCGGGCAGCTTGACCGAGAGTATGGGATCGTTGTCTGGAACAAACTGTGTGAAGGCTATCTGCTTGCCGTCGGGCGACCATTGCAGGTTTCCGGGCGCGCGCTCAAGGTGGGTAAGCTGGGCCACTTCGCGCGTGTCGACCCAGAGCACATGCAACTGCATTGTGCCGTCGCGGTCCGAAAGAAATGCTATGCGCTTTCCGTCCGGGCTCCAGACCGGCGCGCTGTCTCGCCAGCTCCCGCTGGTCATCTCCCGGATACGGGTTCCTTCGACGTCGACGATCCACAGGTTGCTGCGGTATTCGTCTTTCATCTTATCGACCCATGTGCGGGTGAAGACTATCTGCTTGCCGTCGGGCGAGATCGAAGGGTTGCTCACGCTCTCCATATCCATGAAAGTCTCTTTGTCCAGCTTCTTCTGCTGGGCCAGAGCGGGGGTTAAACAGAATACACAGATTAATAGAAGCCAGATGGTTAGCGAGCGACTTGCTTGCCTGATCATGATTTCCTCCTCCACTGTTGAGTTTGCCTGTAGCAGGTGAGAAACGATCTACTATATATGCTTTTGCAGAGACAAGCAGATTATTGCGGCAGGTCAGTTTAGTCAAGGAAGGAAGCAAAGAAGTCAAAAGCAAGAATTCAGAAGCCAGAAGCCAGAAGCCAGAATCTTCGCATCATCTCTCGATTGAGGCCGGTTGATAAAAGTCCGAGATTACCTCGACTATATTCTGACTCCTGGCTTCTGGCTTCTGAATTCTTGCTTCTGGCTTCTTCGATCGCGCCGCCCGCCGAAATGAAACGCGGCGGGCAGGCGCGACGGCTGCTCGTTACAGCGAGCCCGACCTGAACAGGAGCCTGTTGGCCGTCCCCGAGGGGATGCCGCTCAGGCGGTTGAGGGTGGCGTCGTTGACGATAGTGTTTCTTACAGTGGCCGGAGACGCCCCCGGACTGCCCTGCAATATGCGGGCGGCGACCCCCGCCACGTGAGGCGACGCCATCGAGGTCCCGCTCAGCGTGGCGGTCGCCGTATCGCTTGTCCACCAGGCGGATTGTATGCTTGAGCCGGGGGCGAAGATGTCGACGACGCTGCCGAAGTTCGAGAACGACGAGCGAGCATCGTTTATCGTCGAGGACCCGACCGTGATAGCCGCGCTCACGCGCGCCGGAGAGAAGTTGGCTGCGTTCTGATTCGAGTTGCCTGCGGCGACGGCATAGGTGACGCCTGCGTTTATTGAATTATTGACCGCAGTGTCGATAGAGCTTGACGCCCCGCCGCCAAGGCTCATGTTGGCCACGGCCGGCTTGATGTGATTCGACGTAACCCAGTTGACACCAGCGACGACCCCTGAGGTGCTGCCTGAGCCGCTGCAATTGAGCACGCGCACGGCGAACAACCGCACACCCTTGGCGACGCCGAAGGTCGAGCCGCCCACCGTCCCGGCCACGTGCGTGCCATGACCGTTACAGTCAGACGTGTTGCGCCCATCGTTGATGGCATCGAAGCCGATCACGGCGCGGCCTCCGAACTGCGTGTGCGTGCGGCGAATTCCTGTGTCGATAATGTAAACATTGACGCCCGCGCCGTTCCTCGTGTAGGTGTAGGTGGCGCTCAGGGGCCGGTCACGCTGATCGATGCGATCAAGCCCCCAGGGAGGGTTGTTCTGCGTGACGTTCAGCTCTATG
>DASTET010000337.1:0-3117 GCA_035709445.1 Blastocatellia bacterium
GCCTGCCCGTCGCCCGCACAAGCATCTCAGGCGAAGCGGTTATGATCGACTGATCGCCCATCTTTAAAAAGACCATGTAGGGCGAGGGGTTGACCACCCTGAGCGCTCGATAGACCTGAAAAGGATGGGCCGCAAGATCGACCTGGAATCGCTGTGAGAGCACCACCTGAAAGATATCTCCCCGGGTGATGTATTCTTTTGCGCGCTCGACTGCCCTCTCGAACATCTCTTTCTTCAGGTTGGACCTGACCGACCCGACGTTCGCTTCGCTTCCTCTGGGCAGGGTCTCTATAGGGTCTTCGAGCCGGGCTTCCATCGCTTCGATGTCATCAATCGCCTTCCGGTATTCGCCCTCAAGCCCTTCGGTCCTGCCTTCGGTGAACACGTTTGCGATCAGATGAATCTGATGCCGGACGTGGTCGAAGGCCATAAGCCGCGAGAAGAACATCATCACGGCATCGTCCATCTGAAGATCGTCCGGGTTGCTGTCCGGTATGCGCTCGAACCAGCGGACCGCGTCATAGCCCATGTAACCGACCGCGCCGCAGACGAAAGGAGGCAGATCAGGCAGCTTGACGGGGATATGCCTCCCTGTGAGCCTCCTCAGCACGGCAAGCATGGGCTGATCGACAACCTCGGTCTCGCCCCCGGTTTCGAGAAGGACCTCTCCCTTGCGCGAGCGCACAATCAAGTGCGGGTCGAACCCGAGGAAAGAGTACCGGGCTACATGCTCTCCACCTTCGACCGACTCCAGCAGGAAAGAGTAAGGGCTCAGCCTCTCCATCTTCAGGTAGGCCGCGACCGGCGTAAGGAGGTCGGCCAGCACCCGCTTGCTCACAGGGACGACCGTCCCCTGTTCGGAAAGTTTCAGGAATTCATCATACGTGGCTGGAGCGAGGTTCTTCATCTCTTATGAGTCGAGCGAGACTGAGCCGGGATGCGACTGACCGCCGCTTCTAATGCCGGGGCGATTCTACTGTTGTTTGACTGCCTGTGACGCGCGATAGCTGAGTTCTCGGTGAACATCGCCCAGCTTCACGTCCCGGTCTACCATCAGCACCAGCAGGTGATAGAACAGGTCGGCGAGTTCTGAGGTAATCTCACGATGAGAGCTATTCTTAGCGGCAATGATCACCTCCCCGGACTCCTCTGCGACTTTCTTCAGTATCTTGTCGGTCCCGCTGTTGAACAGGTACGTCGTGTATGAGCCTTCGGGCCTCTTTTCATTACGGTCGGCGATCAGCGTGTAGAGCCTCTGAATCGACAGACCGAACTCCATCGACTCGACATCGACGAGCGAGACCGACGACCCGGCCTGCTGTTGCGATTCGCCTATGTCGCGCAGAAGGCTGGCGGGCTTCTTCTCCGGGGCGACATTGCGTTCGACCAACACGGTTATAGAGGCGCGGTCGGAGTTGACCAGAATATCGAGGAGCCTGTGCGGCCCCTGGTCGGCTGATAGCGGGCTGGAGAAAGCCGCCTGCCCCGTCTGAAGCGCCTGAAGCAGGCTGGCATTATCCATGTAACAGAGAGCCAGTACCTCTTTGCTCGATGCGTCCTGAACAATGGCGGGAATAAGCCCTCGCTCGTCAAACTTTATGTTATGAATAGCCGTCTCAGACATAAACTTCGTTCACCGGTGAACGATTCGCAGCGTGAAATGCTACCATCGGGCTCTTTCAAGATTCAAGGATCACTCCGGCCTGCTTACGAGAAGGAACAGGCTTGCCACTTTCTCGCGGTCCGCTCTCCGGCGTATGCGCGTCCTGCGAGATGTCTCACGGTCTTCAATCCAGGTTATGCCCTCGACCACGATTAGCGCTTTTGCGTCATAGCGAGTCGTGCGGCGGCGCTCGACGACTCGGCGATCTTTTCCCGACCTTCTCTCTTCTCCCTGCCAGGTCATCTCTTTTTATTCCCTGGCGGGTTCGGTCTTCTCTGTTTCTTTGTGACTTGCTTCGTAGTCATCTTGCTCTTTCGCGGAGGCCCCATCCTGTCTATGTGCAGGTGAAGCCCGGTCGCAAGCGTATCGAGCGGGCGGCCAAGGCTTATCACTCGCGCGTTGTGCGCCGCGACCTTTGTCCACGTAGAAAAGTCCTTGATCCGAAGGCCGAGCTTTCGGCCCGTTTCGATAATGTAGTTCACCTGTTCTCGCGTCAGGTCGCGAGCGCGTATGTCATAGGCGCTTCCTGGCCCGTACAGCCTGCGATGCTCTCCGTGGTCGGCCCCTGTCAGGACGATGTCGCGCCCGTGCGCTTCTCGAAAACGGCTGCGAAGCACTGCGAACCGCTTCTGAAACTCATTCGGGGTTAGCGGGCCGTCGACTTCATATTCATCCCCGGCTTCAAGCCCGGCCTTTTCCGCAGGCGGTCGCCCTTCATACTCCTGAGTCTTCCAGGCCCCGGCGTATGCCCCGCCGAGCGCGTCAAGCTGATAGGTGTTTATCTTTTCGATCATCTCGCGCCACGATCGGAGCAAGACCGGATCGCTTCGAAGGTCTATGCCAAGCTCCAGCACAGAGTCTACCGCCCGGTCAAACTCTCTTCGCGCGCAATCCATATCGCCTGAATTAAAGCAGTCCGCGCCCTTCTGCATGTAGACGCGCGCTCTGGCAAAGACGTCCTGCTGAGCCTTCGCGGGGATCACGGCGATTCCGGTCAATAAAAATAAGATGAATAAAACCCTTCCCATAATCTGCCCGGCCAAAAATCATAGCAAAGCGTTTTCCAGCTTGTAAACGCGGAGAAAAAGAATAGACAGGATTTACAAGCTTATCCCGTAAATCCTGTCTCTGAGTTATAGATGTTGAATCGAAGGGCGGTCGCCGCTCAGAACCGTACGAGCCGGTTATTGGAGGACAGTGTGAACCAGAAATTCACCCCGTCGCTACAAGCCCCAAACGACGTTCCTGTGATGAAGAAAGAGATAAGGGGGGTTAGGTCTGCCGCCTTCCAAAGCGACACACCGCGTACTGAAGTTACAAGTATGCGCTCGCCATCGAAAGCAGCCGAAATGGGTTCATCCAACCCGTTACCCGTCAGCGTCGCCAATACCTGCCCGGTTGCTGCCCTCACTACCGTCACACTGACTGAACCTCGATTCGGCACCCAGAGGTTC
>DASTET010000338.1:0-2445 GCA_035709445.1 Blastocatellia bacterium
GTTGATGCTCCCGCTCAGGTAGGATTCAATCGGCAGAATCCTTATCTTGCCGCTCAGGCTCGACTCTATACCTGAGCCATCTTGATTGATGGCTAACACTTCTTCGACGGCAGGATTGGCGGCAAGCTCTTCTATGAGAGAGAGCGATGCGGCATCGCTCTCGAATACAAGTGCTACGGTCAATTTGCTCATATGGTATTTGTGACGCTTAGTCAACCGCAGAGGATCGCAGAGGTATACTCTTCCTCTGCGTCCTCTGCGGTTATTCATATTCATCGCTCAACCGGCCTCAAGAGAATAAAACCGGACATACGATTGCTGCCGAGAAAGCTCGCGAGCGGCTGCTCGACGACCGCCCCGGCGGAGCGCGTCGCGTGG
Organism: Blastocatellia bacterium; assembly: GCA_035709445.1. Taxonomy (GTDB): domain Bacteria; phylum Acidobacteriota; class Blastocatellia; order UBA7656; family UBA7656; genus DASTET01. Next base: position 379 of record DASTET010000338.1, read on the forward strand.
CGCAGCAAAAGCTCCGAGTCAGGGACGACGAGCAGCCCTGCGTGAAATACATCGAGCCACTTTCTGGCAGAGGCGAATAGTATCAGATCGCCCGTCTTTATGCGCTCCCGAACCTCCCCGATCTTTTGCTTGGGGTAGCAAAGGAAGCTGGCGCTTTTTTTGGGAAGCCCCGGCACTATTGAAAGAGATCGCTCTTTCCTTACGGCGTGCTTTCCGCGAGTCAGGTTCTCTATAAAGCCCGCCCGGCGGTTGCATCGAATCCAATCCACCATGTAATGATTGCGCCTCGTCCAGGCTATCTCGCCACGGTCATACCTTATAAGGCGAAGGGTGTCGAGGAATTGATCGACGGTGCGAGACCGCGCCAGCGCGAGCACGGATTCGAGGTATGTCACGCAGTCGAAAGCTGCGAGAGAGGCCCTGAAGACTTCCGGCTCGTCGGGGCCGCCGCCAAGCGGGTTTCGTATATAGGGCCTCCCGATGAAGTATTCCGATATCTTATCGTTTCGCCGGTCGAGGCCGGCTTCCTTCCTGACAAGGTTGAGCACGCGTTTGACTTCACGGGTGTTCAACCCCGCCGGAGTATCTTTCTTTTGCAAAGCCGCCTCCACAGGCTCGTCTCTTAACGAGAATATAAACTACTAGCGAGAAGTGATCTCCGCAAGTTATCAGGGTAACCCTGCCAGTCGTTGCTTGTCTGTGAGGCGTGCTCTCGGCTATCATCGGGAGTTCTATAATTCAAATCTAAGGAGACAATAATTGGAGAGGACACTGGTATTGATAAAGCCTGACGCGATACAGCGAGGGCTCACGGGGCGGATAATCACGCGATTTGAGGAGAAGGGGTTAAAGCTTGCAGGCATAAAGTTCATGACGCTCAGCGACGATCTCCTGAACGAGCATTACAGCCACCTGGCTGACAAACCGTTCTTTCCGGGCACCCGCCGATTCATGCAATCGAGCCCCGTGATTGCGATATGCATCGAAGGGCTCGACTCGGTCGAGACGGTCCGCAGGCTCTGCGGCATAACCAAAGCGCGCGAGGCCGCTCCGGGGACGATCCGAGGTGACTGGGCTATGAGCGTGCAGGCGAATCTTGTACATGCGTCGGACTCGCTTGAGACTGCCGAGAAAGAGGTCAAGAGGTTCTTCAACGACTCCGAGCTGTTCGAATACGACACGATGACGCTTCGAGCGATCTATTCCGAGGACGAGCTTGGGGCGTAGCGGGCCCTTCGAGGTCATTTGACGAGCGGACCTGCAATCCTGATAATGTCCATCGATCAAACTGCATAACGCGATACCGCGAGATTTCTAAAAGGAGCAATGATGGATACTACTACGGAGATCGGTGTAGGCAGACCTGTAAGAAAGGGGCACGTTTCGGGCTGGATGCTGGCCATCATCATAATGCTGGCTTCATTCGGGTGCGGAGGCGAGCATAAGAATATGAGCAGCGCGCCGCATTACGAGGCGGGCAGCGTGAGCCAGGAAGAGATAGAAAGACAGCTCAAGTATGACGCCCGCGTACAGGATTTTGAGGTCTCAGGCGATAAGCTGATTGTGAACGTCAATCAAGCCTGGATGGCCTCGCCTCCGGGGCTACAGCAGCGCGCCGCCGGACAGTGGTTCGGCATGTGGCAGGCGGCGCAAAACAAAAAGGCCGTAGAAGTATTGATCCGCCACGAAGGCAGCGACATCGCCCGCTGGAACGGCGAGACCGGGTACAAGCACGTGGCCGCCCCGAAATCGGGTGAAGAAAAAGAAGGGAGCAGCTCTTAGCCTTCTCGAATGGGAAAAGGCGGGGGGAGGAGTCCCGTTTCCCCCCGCTACTAGCAGAGCACAACGCCTTGAGGTCGCGGCGTTGAGAGTTTATCGCTGGTCTGATTGGTTGTAATTTGCCAGAGCCTGATTAAATCAGAATTTCGACAAAGTAAACTCTTCGTTAATTCATATCTTCGTCCTCGACTGCCTGCTATAAGCAATCAGCATGTAGTATCCTCCTAAAGTGGGCGCTCAATCTATGTACTTTGAATAAGGAATCATTTCATGAGGAGCGCTCAATTC
>DASTET010000339.1:0-6664 GCA_035709445.1 Blastocatellia bacterium
GCTCAGATAGGCTGGATCGAGCGGGTGCTGCCGCCGCCGCCGACCTCTCCCGCAGGGCTTGTCGCCACTGCCTCGTCGCCCACGCAGGTCAATATCATCTGGCAGGACACATCGAACGTCGAAGATGGTTTTTTAATAGAGCGGCGCGGCGGCTCTGACGGCAGCTTCAGCCAGATAGCCGTGGTCGGCGCAAACAACACTTCTTATAATGACGGGACGGTCCTGCCAAACACCGCCTACGCCTATCGCGTGCGCGCCTTCAACACGGCGGGCGAATCTTCATTCACGGCGGAAGCCGCCGTGATCACGCCTACGTCCTCTTCTCTGCTTTCCGTGGCGACCGCCGAGATGCCCGAAGCTACAGTGAACGTGGCTTATAGCCGCACGCTGATCGCCAACGGAGGGGCTCCCGCCTACAACTGGGTAATAGAGAGCGGCTCGCTCCCTGCGGGGCTGGCGCTTTCGGCCTCCGGCACAATTTCGGGCACGCCCACAGGCGCAGGGACGAATAACTTCGTCGTTCGAGTCACGGACGCGAACAACAACACGGCGACGAAAGCGCTCACCCTTATAGTCAGGCCGTCCGCGCCGCTTACGATAACGACGAGAGAGCTGCCAAGAGGGTCGGTCGGAACAACCTACAGCCAGAACCTCGGAGCGTCAGGAGGGCAGACGCCTTATAGCTGGTCGCTCCAATCGGGCAATCTCCCCGACGGGCTCACGTTGAATCAGAGCGGCATCATCGCTGGAACGCCGGAAAGGCCCGGGACTTCGAGCTTCGTTTTAAGGCTCACGGACGCTGTTGGCGCAAATGTTTCGGCGACGCTGTCGATCATCATCAACCCGAATGTCACCATACTAACGCTTGAAACTTTGTCGCTCGCCGACGGCGTGGTCGGACAGAGCTACTCGCAGACGCTGCGCGCTGCGGGCGGAAACGCGCCCTACAAATGGGAGGTCTCGCAAGGCCAGTTGCCCGACGGGCTGACGCTTTCGGAGGCGGGGGTAGTACAGGGGAGCCCGTCCCGCCAGGGCGAGTTCGAGTTCACAATAAGATTATCCGATCAGAGCGGCCAGTCCGTAAGCAGGCAGATGGATATAGAGATCGATCCTGCGCCTCAGTTGACCATTCTCAGCCAGACGCCGCTCCCCTTTGCGGCGGTCGGCGTGCCATACCGCGTCGAGTTGCAAGCGACCGCCGGGACCGCGCCTTACACCTGGTTCAGAAAAGGAAAGCAAAAGAAGATAGGCGTACTGCCGGAAGGCATATCGCTCTCTTCAGACGGCGTGCTGTCGGGGACGCCGACAACGCAGACGACTTATACCTTCATCATCAAGGTCAAAGACGCTACCGCAAAGCAGGCGAGCAAGTCGTTCACGGTCGAGGTAGGCCCGCCGCCGCCGCCGCTCGCCATAAGAACCGACCAGCTGCCGAGCGCGTTGCAGGGGGTTCCTTATGAGGGACACCTCGAAGCAGGCGGGGGAGTCCCGCCTTATAGCTGGTCGCTCGAAAGCGGCATACTGCCCGACGGGCTTGTGATGAACGAAGCGGGCGTGATAACGGGGCGACCGACTACGATAGGAGGCACGACCTTCGTCGTCCGGCTCAAGGACGCGGTCGGCACTTCGAGCGTCAAGCAGTTTTTCATAACCGTTGCCCCGCCGCCGCCGCCGCTCGTGATCCAGACCGTGCAGTTGCCGGAGACAAGCGCCGAGCAGTCTTACACGGCGACGCTTCAGGCGACGGGCGGGGTCGCGCCATACACCTGGAGCATTATGAGCGGGAGCCTGGCGCCGGGATTGAACCTGTCGGCAAGCGGGATCATCTCAGGCATGGCGGCTGCGCCCGGCACGAGCGTCTTTGTCGTCAAGGTGAGCGACTCGGCGCAACAGTCCGTCTCGCGCACGCTCGCAATAAACGTCAAGCCCGCCGACAAGCTCGCGCCGTTCGGCGCCCTTGAAACGCCCGACTTCGGCACGACCCTCAACAACAACGCATCGGGCAGCGGGTGGGCGCTCGACAACGTCGGCGTGAGCAAGATCGAAGTCCTCGTCGATGGCATAAAGGTTGGCGAAGCCATATACGGTCTGTCGAGACCCGACGTGGCCGTCGTATGGGGCAACTTCCCGAACGCTCGCAACTCAGGCTTCAGCTTCACATTCGACACGACCAGCCTGAGCATAGGGACTCACCGGCTGGCGATTCGAGTCCTGGACCAGGCAGGCAATGCGACATTGATCGGCCAGCGCCCGTTCAATGTTCAGAACCGCGTCTTCACCATAGTGACGCGCGACCTGCCCAGAGGCAGAAGGACCGATCCCTACAGCATGCAACTGCTCGCCGCCGACGGGAGGCCGCCCTATACCTGGACGATCATTTCCGGGTCGCTGCCTTCGGGGCTGTCGCTCAGCGCATCGGGGCTTATATCAGGCGTCCCGCAGGTCGCGGGCAATTTCCTGTTCGGAGTCCGCGTGACCGACTCGGCGGGAGGAACGGCTATGGCCTCCTTCAGCCTGGGCATACTTCACGATGTCGAGCCGCTCAGGATAATAAGCAACGGCGATCTGACCGAGGGCAGGACCGGAGTCGAGTACAGCCATCAACTCCTCTTCACCGGCGGTCGCCCGCCGCGCGTCTGGGCCCTTGCGAGCGGGTCGCTGCCGCCCGGTCTCAATTTCGATCCCGAGTTCGGAACAATCTTCGGCAGACCCACACAGGTAGGGACATTCAGCTTTACCATGCAGCTCACCGATTCGACGCCCGTGACCGTTACGAGCGAGACGCTGAGGATAACCATCATACCCGGCCCGCTCGTCATCACCACGAGCGGCGACCTCACGGCGGGGCGTGTCGGCGCGAGCTACTCCTTCACGCTTCAGAAACTGGGAGGGAAATCGCCTTACCTATGGGCGATTCACAGCGGCGAGATGCCTCCGGGTCTTACGCTCAATACGAATACCGGCGTCATCTCAGGCACGCCGACCCAGGACGGCACCTATACGTTCATCGTTCGGCTGACCGACTCGCAGTCGCCGCCCGCGGGCGCGACTTCGGGAACGCTCCGGCTCGTCATCGATGCCGCACAATAATCTCAAATCTGAGATTTGTGATTTGTGATTTGAGAGGAGAAGCCCGCGAGCATGACGACTATGGCGTCTATGTCGTCTCGGGGCGAGATAGAGCGGTCTGCGTTGTAAGAGTTATTCAGCAGTATAGAAAAAGCGAGTCTCTCGCCTGCGGCCGTCGTGACGTACCCCGAAAGAGTGTAAACGTATCGAAGCGACCCGGTCTTGGCCCGCGCGTTTCCTTCGGCGGGGGTCTCTTTCATGCGCTTCTCAAGCGTGCCATCGACTCCGGCGACGGGCAGCCCCTCTCGAAAGGCGTCCGCCCATCGATGACGGCTCATGTATTTGAGCAGCTCGACCGTGGCCGAAGGCGTGATTAAATCCTTACGCGATAATCCCGATCCCTCCTCAAGTATGACCTCGCCTCTCTTTATCCCCACCTCGGAAAGAAATCCATTCATCTCATCTATGCCTGCGCTCTCGGTCGTCCGGTAAGGGTTCGACGCAGGCTGCGGCGTCGAGCGGGCCGCGCCTACCTGCAAGAGCAGTAGTTGAGCGTAGAGGTTTTGAGAGGGCTTCAGCGTCTCGCGCACGATGTCTTTTACGGGAAGAGATTCGACCGCGCCAAGATCGACGAGCTTTGTAAAATCGATAGGGGTGACCTCGCGGTATTTCCAGTCTATAGTCCGCACGCGACCCGTGACGGCGATGCCGCGCTCGGCGAGCAGTTGTTTGAAGAGGGTAACGAAGAGCGCGGCGGGGTCGTGGACCGCGACCGAGCCAGAGTAGGGCCGGTCGCCCAGGGCGAGCCGGCCTGAAACGTATATGATGTTTTCGCCGACCGGGCGATAAACGCTTACTCGCGACGGCTCGCCTTTAGGGGCCGTCTGAGTGCGATTCATAATCGTGACAAAAGCAGTAGGAGGCCCGGTCGTTATCTGGCACGGCAGCCCCGCGCGCTCGGCGGGTTTTACGAACAGGTCGAGCGCGTTGTCATTTATAGAAAGCGCGCTCACCTCCGCGCCGTAATACCACTGAAGATCGTCCCACCCCCATCCCGATCCGAACGGCGGACCGGCGAAGTAGCTCTCGTCGCCTATCAGGTCGCCTTCGATCTTTCGGACCCCCGCGTTCACCAGCAGATTGAGAAACGGCTCGAAGGGCTTGTAGTAATCGCCGCCGTTCAATCGCGCCGCCAGCGTCGGGTCGCCCCGGCCATACACTATCAGATCGCCCTTGATCCTCCCCGACGCGTCGGGCCGCGCCGTCGCATAAAGCGAGGTCTTTATCCGGTAATCGCCGCCCAGCCGGTCGAGCGCCAGCGCCGCGCTGTAGAGCTTGGCGTTTGACGCGGGGCTGAAATACTTCCCGGCATTCTGCTCGAAGATGGTCGCCCCCGTGTCGAGCGATACGATCTTGACTCCCCACGCGGCAGGGTTAAAACGCGGCTGAGCCAGATGCGCATATATGCGCGCCCTGAGCGAGTCCACCGTATCGACGGGCTGCGCCGCCAGTGACTGCGAGTATGCGACTGCGGGCGCGACCGCATAAAAAAACGCCAGCGCGAAGACAAGACTGCTTTTCGCTTTAATCATAGAAATCAGAAATCGGAAGCCGAAACCTTAAGACGATACTCTCGCCTTCTAACCCAGCCGCCGGGCCATCTCGCGCGCATAATAAGTCAATATCATGTCGGCCCCGGCGCGCTTGATGGCCACAAGCGATTCTGCCGCCACCCTCTCTTCGTCTATCCAGCCGAGCCGCGAAGCCGCCTTTATCATCGCGTACTCGCCCGAAACCTGATAGGCGGCAACCGGCAGATCGAATCGCTCGCGCACCATCCTTATGATGTCGAGGTAAGGCAGCGCGGGTTTGACCATCAATATGTCTGCGCCCTGCTCCACGTCAAGTGTGGCTTCGCGCATCGCCTCGCGCGCGTTGGCCGGGTCCATCTGGTAGCCCCGGCGGTCGCCGAATTGCGGGGCCGATTGCGCAGCTTCGCGGAAAGGCCCGTAAAATCCCGATGCGTATTTCACCGCATATGACATGATCGGCACATGATCGTATCCCGATCTATCGAGCGTCGCGCGTATCGCTTCGACAAACCCATCCATCATATTCGAAGGCGCGATTATGTCCGCTCCCGCCTCGGCCTGCGACAGGGCGGTGCGGGCGAGCAATTCAAGCGAGGGGTCGTTGAGCACCTCTCCATCTTCAATGACCCCGCAGTGGCCGTGATCGGTGTATTCGCAAAGGCAGTTGTCGGCAACGACGAGCACGTCTTTAACCTCGCGCTTCACCGCGCGAATCGCTCGCTGCGTTATCCCGTCTTCGGCGTAAGCCTGACGACCGACCGGGTCTTTCTCATCCGGCACGCCGAAAAGTATCACCGAGCGGACGCCCTCGGCCCGCGCGGCTTCGACCTCCCGCACAAGCTCGTCTATGGACAGGTTGAAACAGCCCGGCATAGCGCCGATCTCGCGGCGCACGCCTTCGCCCTCGCAAACAAAGAGCGGGTAGATGAAATCATCCGGCGTGAGGCGAGTCTCGCGCACCATCGCGCGAATCGATTCCGTGCGTCGCAGCCTGCGCGGTCGCTTTGTCAGGTTCATACTCTCAACTCCCTGTGGTTATAATGCCCGGATTTAATGCTCTTCATCAACATATAAGAATACTTTCGCGCACGACTCGGAGCAGACGACCTTGGCGAAGCGACGAATAGCACACTTCTCGCACACCGGCTTAAAGCATATTACACACTTCAACAGCCTGAGCGCCTTGGGGGCCTCGCCGCATTTTGAACAGGTGGCCATACAGGCGTTAAAGTATATCAAACCGGCCCAAAGCCGGGCAGAGTAATTATTATAGAAGCCAGAAGTCAGAAGCCAGAAGCCAGAAGATGTTTGAGACTTATCCTGACTTCTTTCACTCGGCCTCGATCGAGAGGTTATGCGCGAGATTCTGGCTTCTGACTTCTGGCTCCTGGCTTCTATAATAAGCGCGCGATATGGGCCTTATAGATTTCTTCATAGAAAACCGGCTTGAGATGTTCAAGCTCACCCTTGAACACCTCTTGCTTGTTGTGATCGCCATAGGCGCGGCTGCGCTCATCGCTATTCCGCTTGGGATACTGCTTACGCGATACAAAGCCCTCAGCAATCCAGTGCTCTCCCTGGCAAATGTCTTTCAAACGATTCCAAGCCTCGCGCTGTTCGGGTTTCTCATAACCATCCTCAGCACGGGGATAGGCCGCACGCCCGCCATTATCGCGCTCTTTCTATATTCGCTGCTCCCGATCATCCGCAACACGTACACGGGCATTTCAGAAGTCGATCCGGCCATACGAGAAGCGGGGCGCGGCATGGGCATGACCGGATGGCAGTTGCTCACGCAGGTAGAGCTTCCGCTATCGCTCGGCGTGATAATCGCAGGCGTGAGGGTGGCCACGGTCATATGCATAGGCACGGCGACCATCGCCGCTGCGATCGGGGCAGGCGGGCTCGGGATGTACATATTTCGCGGCCTCAGAATGAACGATAACCGGCTGATGCTGGCCGGAGCGATACCCGCCGCGCTCATGGCGCTCGTGGCGGATTTC
>DASTET010000340.1:0-7692 GCA_035709445.1 Blastocatellia bacterium
TGTCAGGCTTAAGCCAGGCTGTGCCCGCGTGTCATTGCAACTTCTCGAACAGGACGGACAGTTCATCTTCATAGAGCAGCCGCCAGCCGGGCGCTGACCGGGCGCTATCGATCACCATATGGTGTTCCTGCTCCGCTTTGCTTATAAGCAAGTACCTGATCTCATACGGGGCCAATCGCTCCTCCCAGTGAGAATCGTAGAAGACCAGCCTGTAATCCTGAACGACTTTGTCCCCAAACAGGTGAACGCGACCGTCTATGAACGATCTCTGCGCGGGCCACGCCCGCCAGACCAGATAATCTCCGTAGAGTTGAGGGTGAAAGATATTGCCCTGCAACTCTTTCTCTTTTATGAAATCGACGGCCCCGACCGGAGTCTCCTTCTCCCAAAGCGCGCTGCCCAGCATCCTGTTGCCGAGATGCGGATAGACCCAGGGGGTGAGCGCGAAAGTGATAACCAGCATCATCGCTGCTATCTGCCTGTTGAGGCGATAGCGTACCGGCGCCTGGGACTCTCTTCGCCTCTCTACCCATAGCGCCAGTCTATCTACCAGACTAAAACGCCTGAGCGGTCGCAGAGACCTCAGGTCGTCGCCGGATGGAAAGTAACGGGCCAGTATAGGGGCGGCGACGAGCCCGAACCAGACCGCGTTGCGTATCGCCATCAGTCCGAAGATCGAAAACGTTAAGAAGAGCGCAATATGTGTCAATCCCGGTCTGCTGTTCGCGTACAGAAGCACCAGCAGGGTTATAAAAAAAGGGCCGTAAAAAAGGATAATGCCCGCCAGGTCGTTTATAAGCGGCGGCTGCCATTCGAGCACGAAAGATTGAGAGGCCGGGTTTTGAGCGACGGCGCGGACGTACTTATACACCCTGTACCCTTCAGGGTTCGCCAGGGTTGCAAGCCCGCAGAGCAAAAGACTCACGGCAAGACGGCCAAGCTCGCGTCCGGTCAATGTCTCCGGCCTCTGACCGTAAATGAGCCGGCGCGCCGCTTCGCTGCCAAAAAATAAAAGTATAAGCCCTAGCCCCAGGACAAACGCGCCGTGAAAGTTTACCCATCCCATCATCAGAAACGGCAAGGCGAATATGAAGCTTCGCTCGCGATTTATATAACGAGTGAGCGACCAGTAGAAGACCGAGAAGAGCAGGAAGGAGAATACCTGCGAGCGGGCGCTGCCGAAATAGACCAGCGACATCCCGGCAACCATCGCCGCAACGGCGCTCAACCGGAGGCGGGTCGTGGCCGTCCGGCACAGGTGGTAGACGGGCAGAAGCGCGGCGACAAGCAACAGCGTATTAAAGAAGACGAGCATAGGCAGACCGCCGGCTCGATACAGCAGGTAATATATAACCTCGACGAGCCAGTTCTGGAGAATGTACTCATTGCCAGCCGCCGTGAACGAGAAAAGATCGGTACGGGGTATCGAGGCGGTGTTGAGTATGATTTCGCCCGCTTTCAAGTGCCACCAGAAGTCGACCAGCGGCAGCTTCTTGATAAACCCGAAGCAGACGACCAGGGCAACGGGCACGGCCAGCCAGAGGTGCTCGATCCTTACCTTCAGCCCTGTTCGCTCCCGGGCTATGGGTTCATCCGCGATGACTTCTTTTTGCGGCTCCGCCATACGTCTATGCTCCTTAGGGGGGGGCACGCGGATTCTAACCAAGACCTGTCAATGTGTCTAGGATTCGCAGATTATAACTCTTTTTGAGCGAGACGCGGTGTGGTAGCATTCCTGAAATTTCGACGGGCCGCGTCTGCGGTGAATAATCGATTTATGAAGACCAGGACGGCAATCTCGGTGACGAAAAGTCAAGAACCGCGCGCAGGCAGCAGCTTTAGGAGCAGGCTTCTGGTCGCGGCTCTATGCGTGATGCTCTCAGCCCTGATCACCATTCCGTTTTTCTTCATGGCGGAGCCGCCGCCCGGAGAGAAGCTGTGGATGCCCGTCACACACGATATGCTCTTGCACTACGATCAGATGAGGTCATTTTATCAGGGTATTCGAGCGGGCGAGATTTACCCCCGATGGGAGGAGGGCACAAATCGCGGTTTCGGCGCTCCTTCGACCAGCTACTACCCGCCCGGCGTTTATTATCTGACATCGGCGCTTTATGCTCTGACGGGCGACTGGATGGTCTCGCTGATGGTCTTGCACCTCGTGCTGATGATAGCCTCAGCGGCAGCGATCTATCTCTATGCCTGCCGCTTTATGAACCGGGGCGCGGCCGTCGCGGCGATGGCGGCATACATACTGCTTCCCTATCACATCATCGATCAATACCAGCGCGGCGCGATGGCGGAGCTTCTAGGGTTCGTGTGGATGCCGCTTATGCTTCTGTTCGGGGAGCGTCTATTCAGGGGGCTGCGGTCCGCGGAGCCGGAAAGGCCGCGCTCGGCCTCCCGTACGATGCTCAATATCGTCGGGCTGGCGGCGGTCTTCGGGGCTTTTCTGTGGTCACACCCGCCGACGGCCTATCAATTCACTCTGGCCTTCGCGCTGTTTTCGCTGGCGCTTGCCGTTGCGCTCAAAGAGTGGAGAGGGCTTGCGCTGACCGGATGCGCGATGGCGATAGGGCTTGGGATCGCGGGAGCCTATTTTTACCCCGCGATGGTCGAGCAGGGCCTTATACGCCGCGAGCATTTTGCCGAGCACTGGCCATATCATAATACTTATGTATTCGTTCATGCATTGCACTATGCCGATGCTCATCGAGGCTTTTTCAACCTGATCGATTTCACATGGATTTTCAACGCGGTTGCGATATTGATGGGTGTAATAGTTCTCGTGTTTCTTGAGTCGCGCTACGTCACACCGACGCGCGGATTGAAAGAGCGCGTATTAATCTGGTCGCTAATAGGCTTTTCAGCCACTATGATGATGACGAAGGTATCCTATCCCATCGGGCTGCTGATCCCGAAGATCGAGACAGGGGTTTTCAGTTGGCGAATGCTTTCGATAACGACGCTCGTGGCGGCGCTGCTTGCCGGAGCGTGCGTGCAGGCCGCATATAACGCATTAAAGCAGGAGCAGAAGAGAGACTCTAATACCTATGTTTCACTCGCGGCGTTGATCATAATAGGCGGGGCGGCCTTTATGGCGGTAAAGCTCCTGCCGCCGCTCTATCTCGCCCCGCCGTTCGAGACAGCCAGCGAGCATTTGAACTATGCTATGGTGCCCCGCACAGCCCCCGCAGACCCGATGGAGATGCCTCGGGTCGATCGAGCTGAGCTTGCAAGCGGCAAGGGGCAGGTAACGATTGAGCGATGGGACCCGCAGTACCGGTCGCTCAGAGTTGAGCTGAGCGAGCCGGACAGGCTGTTGATCCGCACATTCAACTTTCCCGGCTGGGTTGCGACAGTCGATGGCCAGCCCGCAGCCATCCAGACCGGCGAGGCGCTGCGCATCAAGACGGACGGCCCTGAGCAGGAGTTGATTCGCGCCGCCACCTATAGAGGCGGGCCGCTCAGTATCGATGGCCTGCCCGCCCGCATCATAGGCAGCGAATCACTGGGAGATATGGTTATAGAGTTATCACCCGGCGATCATCAGGTCACTCTGGAATATCTCGACACGCCGGCCCGGCGCACCGGGGCCCTTGTTACCATGACCGCTCTCTCTATCCTGCTTATCCTGGCATTGACAGCCATTGCGATGAGACTATCCGCGAAGTCCGAAGGGAGGATATCCGATGGCGACTCAAACGCATCGCCTGGCCCCTGAGAATAAGCTGAGCAGCGGCACCCGCCTGTTGTCGCTCTATACGTTAACACTGTTTGTCAGCGCTACCCTGCTCTTTCTGATCCAGCCGATGTTCGCCAAGATGGTCCTGCCGATCCTGGGCGGCACTCCCTTCATGTGGAATACGTGTATGGTCTTCTTCCAGGCTTCGCTGCTGGCAGGGTATGGTTACTCTCACCTGATAACGACGCGGCTCGGCGTGCGCCATCAGGCCGTTCTCCATATGGGGTTGATTCTGGTCTCGCTGCTTGCTCTGCCGATTGCCGTGCGAGGAATCGGAGACCCGCCGGTCGAGCAGACCCCTGTTTTCTGGCTGCTGCTTCTTTTGCTGACATCCGTAGGGCTCCCCTTCTTTGTGCTTTCAACGAGCGCCCCGCTGCTACAGAAATGGTTCGCAAACACGGGCCATCCGACTGCGAAAGACCCCTACTTTCTATATGCGGCGAGCAATCTCGGAAGCATGCTGGCGCTCGTCGCATACCCTCTGCTGGTGGAGCCGAATCTCCGGGCAATAAATCAGAGCAGGCTCTGGACCGGGGGCTATGGATTGCTCGTCGTGCTGATGTTGGGATGCGCGCTGATCCTTTGGCGGTCGCGGCTTAACGCTTCGGAGGATATTGATACGGATGCGTCTGACGCGGGAGGTATTTCTGCGGGCCGGCGTGTGCGATGGGTGTTGTTGTCATTCGTCCCGTCGAGCCTTATGCTGGGCGTGACCACTTATTTCACCATAGACCTCGCGCCGATCCCGATGCTCTGGGTGATTCCGCTAGCTATTTATCTTCTCAGCTTCATCCTGGTATTCAGCAAAAAGCCGCTCTTATCACACCAGATGATGATCAAGGCGCTGCCGATGGCGGTCCTGATACTTGTCGTTTTAATGCTGCTCGACTCAAAGCGCCCGCTGTGGTTTCTGATGTCGGTGCATCTTCTAACGTTTTTCCTGGTCGCTATGGTCTGCCACGGAGAGATGGCCAGGGACCGCCCCTCGACCAGACACTTGACAGAATTCTACCTCTCGATGTCGGCAGGGGGCGTGCTGGGCGGGTTATTCAACGCTTTGATCGCGCCGGCAGCCTTCAACACGCTGGTCGAGTATCCGCTGATGTTAGTCGTCGCCTGCCTGCTGCGGCCCGGCGCAAGCTCCGGCGAGCAGACACGTATCGCCCGCCTGCTTGATATGGCGATGCCGGCAGGTCTATGCGCGATGGTCGCCGGGCTCTTCTGGGGTGTGAATGCGGTCGGCTTGCCGCCGAGCCAGCTAACTATATTCGCTGTGCTGAGCGTGCCTATCGTGCTCTGTTTCAGTTTCAGCGAACGGCCCGTGAGGTTCGGGTTGGGTGTGGGAGCCATTCTTCTGGCCAGCGTGGTCTACTCGGGCGGTCTGTTTCATCTTGGCGCTCGCGGTCGCGTGCTGCACACGAAGCGCAGCTTCTTTGGCATACACAGCATAGAGGTGGATTTAGAGGAGAAGTATCACCTTCTATTGCACGGCAACACGATTCATGGCTTGCAGAGTCTTGACCCATCGCTCAGCCGAGAGCCGCTCTCATACTACTATCGCGGCGGCGCGATCGGGCAGGTATTCAGCGCGCTATCAGCGACCGGCGCCGGCGCGAGCGTCGCTATCATCGGACTCGGGAGCGGGGCGTTGTCGTGCTATGCCGAGCCCGGCCAGCACTTCACCTTCTACGAGATAGACCCCGCCGTAGAGCGCATAGCCCGCGACCCGCGATACTTCACATTCCTACAGGATTGCCCCGGGAAAGTGGACGTTGTGCTCGGCGATGCGCGGCTAACATTAAAGAAGGCGCCGGACCGTCAATACGGTCTTATCATCCTGGACGCATTCAGCTCGGACACGATCCCGGTGCATCTTCTCACGCGGGAGGCCGTCGAGATGTATCTGACCAAGCTCGCGGACGGAGGGCTTCTGGCTTTTCACATCTCGAACCGCTATCTCAATCTCCGGCCCGTGGTGGGGAGCCTGGCGCAGGAGATGGGTCTGCATTGTCTTATCCAGGACGATGTGAATATCAGCGAGGATGAGCAGAAGCAAGGCAAAGTGCCTTCCACATGGGTTGTGATGGCCCGCCATCCGGATGACCTCAGCGAGCTGCCTGAGGGAACGCGATGGCAGCCGTTATTAGGCACAGCAGGCGCAAGAGTGTGGACCGACGATTTCTCCAATATTCTGAGCGTTCTCTACTGGGACTAAGTGATCTCGATTGGAACCTTCTCGTCTTGCACGTTCACAAAGAGGACGACGCTAAGCACTGCAAGAGCCATCAGGCATCCCAGCCCGTAGGCAATCAATGGCAAATATGCCGGAGCGAACAACAGAATGATGCTCAGGCCGATCAACGTATGATTATATTGCTCGCTCCGGTTGCGCGCCTGGTTGAGGAGGATGAGTAAGGGCAGGATGATCAAAGTCAAATCATAAGCATGCATATGGTAGCTCGTAAGAAGAACCACGAGGATGCCTAGCGCAAATTGAGTATCCTGATTTAGACCCTTTCTTAATCCAACCCATAAAACGAGAGCGGCGGACGCCGTAAGAGTTAAAACGAGCGATGCGGTTTCACCTAGGACCGGGGCGAGCATGAAAAGAAGTCCGCGCAGATTTGGCATGGTCGATGTACTCCCGAATCGGTTTCTCAGGTTAATAACTACGGATGTAAACTCAAACGTTCCCCCCAGGCCCACGATAGAGAGAGAGATTGCGAGGACTAGGATGGCCCCGAGCGCAAAGCCTGCGAGAAAGCGCCACCGCCGCTGTAGAATCTCTATAGCTAGAAAAGGGAGCACAAGTTGCGGCTTGAATAAGCCGAGCGCAAGCACGAATCCCGACGCCCGCTCGTGACGCTTAAACAGCATAAAAGAGATTGAGTACAACGCCAGCATTGCTATGGAGGTCTGACCATTAGCAAGAGACAGGTAGACAGGAAAACAGGCGAGCATCGGCACGAACCACGGCAATGGGATCATATCTCCTGCATTCCGCAGCCGCCGCTTGAGCGCGACCGAGAGAGACGCGAGTATTAGCAGGTTGGCTACTAGGACTGCGAATACCGCGACTGGATATGGCAGACGAGCGATGACCGACCACGCAAGCGCCTCATAGGGTAGATGGTTGAATATGGTGTCAGGCATAATCGCGTCTGGGAATAATTCACTGTAGATTTGTGCCTGTTGTTCGAGGTTGTAGAGTCGATCCCCAGCGCCGCGAGCTAACATTAGACCGGTGGCGTAAAACCCGGGCATGTCGCCATACCCTGCTAACATCGGTTCTTTCACCGACCACAAATTAAGTATGTTTAGCAGCGCCAGGAGCGAGAATGCCGTCAGCGCGAGGCGCGAAATCAGGCGGGTGTCTGCATCAGAACGGGCCAATGAACAAGCCATAAGCCGATCCTCCCAGGCGCGGCATTATATATTGCGATCCGTCTTGTCGCTAGATTCTTTCTCAACTTTATTAAGCTGCGCCCGTCTTGCCACTAATTGGATAACCATCTCCCTGATCTTCGACTTCACCTAACACCATCGCTAATGCGATATATAGCACACCCCCCGTCAGCGGGTTCAAAGACTGGGACAAATATCTCCGGGTGCTGTTCGAGTATTGTCTTGAATACCTTTCTTTTAAGCTCGGGCTGTCCTTCAAGCTCGAAGTCGCTTCCGGTCGTGACGAGGTATCGCCCATTCTCTTCATTGATTATCCGAAATATCAGCCCGGACAGCACATCTATAGCTTTCTGGTCTTCCTGCCAGGAAATGCCTTCCCTCATTGGAAAAGAGCGAGTGGCCTTTCGCCCGGTGTGAAGGAAGTAAAGCGGGTCTCGGTAGCAGACCACGTTATCGGAAAGCTCGGTATTATTATTAATCCAGGCTATTGCCTGGGCATCCTCTGACGCGCGGCGGGCACTTTTTTCCAGCGAATCGATTGT
>DASTET010000341.1:0-7373 GCA_035709445.1 Blastocatellia bacterium
CGGTAACACCCGCTGCCTCTTCCAGCACCTCTTTTTCGCGCCGAAGCTGCTCCACGCTGCGATAAGCGTGATAGGAGGCGTGCAACCCTATCTCGCAATCTTCATCCTTGAGATAACGGAAAAGCTCCCGGAATTCAGGCGCGCGAACATCGTAAAAACCATCCGGCGTTCCCATTGCGAACTGAAACAGAGACCCCTGACGCGCCATGAAATAGAACGAGGGGCGAACGCCCAGCCTCTTTTCAAACTCTACCCAATCGGAGAACTTCCAGAAATGGTTCGTGCCGCGAAGGACGCCGCTTATCGAGCCAAGACCCTTGAGCCCGCGCTTTCTGAAAAGCCTCAGACACTCGATCCACCGAATGATCTGCGGGTAATCGACATCGTGCGACAAGGCGAAAGCCGCGCTCGCCTGCGTCGTCGTCCACGGCAGCGCCAGCGGGTCGCGCCCCGTCTGCTGAAGTTGTTTTCTAAGCATTGAGCCATACATAGAGACCAGCGGTCTCGGGGCCAGCGAGTTTTCGAGAAAGAAAGAGCCTTTCAGGTGCAGATTATCCCATCGGTCGCGCGGGTACTCGGATTCAGGCACGCCTGCGAGCAGCCAGTAGGAAGCGGAGATGATGTCATTCGAAAATCTTAAACTTCCATTGTCGAAATGAAACGCGCCGTTACTCTCGCCCGCAAAATCGAGAAACGCGACGCCGCCCTGCTCGCGCATACTGGCCGGCGCAAGCCGCGCGCGTTCGGTCAGGTCTATTCCGCAAGCCGCGATGCTTACGGGCGCGGTTGCGCTCGCGGCGCTCAAGCCATAGTAGATATCTACCGCCTTCCCGTTGGCCGACCCGTCGCTCCATGTAAACTCGTAAGGATATCCGGCTATACGAAGCAGCGTGCGGAAAACGTACTTCACCTCGGCGCTCCAGGGGGCGAGGGAAGGGTCTAACCCGACCTTGATCGGCTTACAGCTCGGATTGCTCATTAGTATATCGATATCGAGATTTTTGTTATCTGGAAGTCTCCGGCAGAGCCCATGGAAAATGCTTTACAACCAGCCGGTGAATCCGCTCGCGCACCGCGCCGTCAAGCGCGCAGGCCAGAACGGCCATCGCCGCTATCGCGGTCAGCGCCTGTACGGCGCGCGTCGGAAACGGCAACAGCCACAGCAACCCTATCGAAGCCGCCACCGCCAGCACAGGGCGGGACAATAGCTTTGCATGTCCTCTCAACCCCAGCAGGCGACGGCCAAACAACCAGGCGCTCAACGCCACCGCCGCCTCAGCGGCAAACAGAAACATAGCGGCGCCTTTCGGGCCGGCCATCGCATACCCGACGGGGATGCCGCACACAGTCACCACGGCGCCCAGCGCCGCCGTCACCATCTCAGCGGCCTGCCGGCCCGCCGCAATAAGCCCGAAGCGGTGATGGCCGCTCAGCCCTGCCAGTATGAAGACTCCCGCGAGCCATTGAAGCGTTGTGCCCGCCGGTTCGAATGCCTGGCCATACACGCTCGTCATGACCCGTGGCGCAACCAGCACCCACACAAGGCCCGCTGCCGCAGCGACCCAGGCCACCCCATGTAATGACCTGTTGATCAAACCGGCGAATGCCTTGTTGTCCTGTTGCCACGCCCGCGATAGCGAAGGAAGAAGGTTGAAATAATAAAGCCAGACGAAGGTGTGCAGCGCGATCAGTATGCGCATAGCGCCCGCAAAAAAACCGAGGTCTTCAGCCGACGCGACCACGCCGAGGACAAGCGTCGCGCCGTACATCTTCACCATCCAGAATACCTGGCTCAGACCGATGGTTCCTCCCTCCCGGAGCAGATGTCGGGAGAGGGCAGGTGGTCTTTGAAAGACGCTTCCGAACCATCGTTTATACATCCACACGCAATATGCTGCGGCGACCGAGACGCCGGTCAGCTCCGCCACCGCGACTATCCATATCTGCCCCGCGTCGCGCACGAAGGCGAAAACGATAGCGGAAAAGACCGTCTGCCTCACTACCTGCGCTATTGCCACCGCCTGCATCCGCTCGTGGCCTTGAAAGACCCATTGCAGAAGGAGCGGCGTGACCAGAAGGCTCAGCCCGTAGATAAGGAGCAGACGGACCACGACCGGCGAATGGTCGGGCAGGAGCGCGAAGCCGATCACAGCCGCGTATGCGGCGATTGCCAGAAGAAACCGCGCCGAAACGATCTCTGATACAAGCGCCGGAGTCTGAGCCGGGTCCTTCGCTATCTCGCGCGCCCCGAAAGGGCCGAACCCCTGGTCTACGATGAGTCCCGCGCACAACAGCACCGCGCCTGCGAACTCCACATACCCGAAGCCTTCCGGCCCCATCACGCGAGCGAGATAGGCGAACGCCGCAAACGTGACGAGCTTGCTTATGACCTCGGCCCCGGCAAGGGAGAGAAAGTTCTTTACGAGTTTCACTGGTGCTTTTCGTCGCGCTTTCGTGCGGAGTCTCAGGATTCGGGGCTGACCGTCAGGATCGGCAACGAAGCTTTAGGGGCCGCACTCTCCGCGCTTGCGGCGCTCCGCCAGTCGGCCCGCTCTTCTTCGGGCAGGGGGACCGGCTTGCGCCAGACTCTGGCCCCTGCCATCGCCCGAACAAGCTGAACGGGCTGGAAGGTGATGCTCGGCCACATAAAGATTTCATTCGTGCAGTAACACTCTTTCGACTGAATGGCCGTGCGCAGACCGCGCGCTGCGTCCGAGTGCCATATGTCTTTGAAGGATTGCTTTCTGATGTTGCCGAGCGGTTTGTGCGCCTCGCAGACGCTCACATCGCCGTTGTGATATATGACTGCGCTCAGCACGCCTGCCCGGCAGGGGATCACCTGTCGCTGCTCGCGCGCGGTCTTGACCTTGGCCCATTGAAGCATCGGCTCGACTATGCTCCCGTATCGCCCCTGCTCGCGCGGCGCCCAGAGCCTCTGAACATATTCGTACAATGCCTGGTATTCGAGAAGCTTCGGCCCCTGAAGCGAAGGGTTCAGCCGGTCGCCTCGGATAAGAGCGAGGTTATGATGCGACATCCTGGGGCAGCGCTCGAAGAGGAAGGTCGTCAGGCGGCGAATCTCATCCATATTGTCCGCCGTCGCCGTCGAGATCGAGTGTATCTGAAGACGCGGGTCTTCGCGCTGAAGCTCTTCGAGGGCGTCGTAAGTCTCCATCGCCTTCTTGAAGGCGTTCTTCGTCGCCCGAAACCGGTCGTGAAACTCCTGCATTCCGTCGAGCGACAGCTCTACGCCGAAGATTCGAAGGCCCTTCTCCTTGAGCGCCTCGCGAAGCTGCTTGATGGTCCTGTCTGTGAAGTAGCCGTTGGTGGGGACATAGATTTCCTTAACGCCGTTCTTCCGGATGAACTGCCGGCAGATTGCGCCGAACTCTTTGCGAAGGAACGGCTCGCCGCCCGAAAGGTTCAGGTTCTCTATATGGCCAAGCTGGTTCGACAGGCTTACGATCTCTTCGAAGGTCAGGTCGTCAGGGCTGTTGAGGCTTTGCCAGTAGAAGCAATGCTCGCACTTCATGTTGCAGATAGAGTTTATAAACAGGATGACGAAGGGAGGGCTTGGCACATCGGGGATACTGAGGTTCTCCCAGTTGATGCGGGCGTGCTTCGTGATTCGTGATAGGAGTTCCATAAAGACTTCTCCGATAGCGGCAGACTGCGCCGCCTGTTACGTTCAGGGACTTGATCGAAGCGCGCGGCGCACCCTTCTCCCCAGGCGACGTATCGCGAGATAGTAATCCAGCCGCCCGTTCAACAGGTGCTTGAGATCGCGTTCGGACCTGATGTAGTACATATCAATTCGCGGCAATGCATGAAACGGTTCGGCTTCTGCGCGCTGAAGGAATGTAGTGCAGGCCGCTCGAAAACTTCTCTTTACAACATCCATCGTTTCACGATTGAAGCTGCCGAAGGGGTAGGCGAAGCTTTCGACCGCCGCGCCTATGCGACTTTCGATCTCGGCCCGTGATGTTCTTATCTCATCTTCGATCTTATCGACGCTTAATCGTCGCAGGTCCGGATGCGTCTTCGTATGCGAGCCGATCTCTATCCCGGCTGCGGATACTTCTGCCGCCTGCCGCCAGGAGAGGATCGGGCGGCGGCCCAGACCCGGAGGCGGCGTCTCCCAATCGTTCCGGCCTCCCATGTGGCCGCTCACGATAAAGACCGTCGCCGTGAATCCGTGTTCGGCGAGCACGGGCAACGCGCTCTCATAAAAATTCTCGTACCCGTCGTCGAACGTGAGCACGACCGAGCGGTCGGGCCACAAACCGTTCGAGTCATGATAGGCCACCGCTTCGCGAAGAGATATTGCTCGCCATCCCATTTCGGCCAGAGTGCGCATCTGCCGCGCGAAATCATTCGGCGCGACAGAGACGATTGAGCCGCTCGCGTCTATCGAGTGGTATGTGAGGATCGCAACCGAATCGGTCCCCGATCCTCTGCGGTTACGTCTATTGCGCACGCGACTCGGTTGCTGCCAGCGTGATCGTCTCGCGCGGCGTTCCAAAGATATATCCCGTCAGCTCGCCGAGCGCCCACCCCGTCAGCAGGCAGGCCGCGAGCGGAACCGTTTTCGCCATCTGAAGCATGGTGCGACGCTGGCGCGACATGTGACGGAGTATGCGCGCAACCAGCACCGCCGGCAACGCAATCGTGCCTGCCGCGTAGAATAGGCGCGACCAGAAGCCGCAGGCGGCGACGCGCGTTTCGGCAAACACCCGGCCCCATTCGATTCGCTCACGGTACGCCTGCCGGAAGCTAATGGCCGGGCGATGCTGATAGACTACCAGTCGAGAATCGAGAAACAATTCCTCGCCGCGCGATTGCAGCGCCCAGTGCACAGTCGTCTCGTGATATGCATCGCGCCACAGCTCCCTGACAGATTCTATCGCGCTGCGCTTGTACGTGACGTTTACGTCCGAGACGTATTCGGACCTCCGGCTGGTCAGCGGGCTTCCATACCGCCCGAAATCGCAATAGTACAGCGCCCAGTTGAGCGGGCGGTCTACACGGTTGTCGATCAAGCCGCCGATGACAGCGAAGGGTTGCTCGTGCGCGGCGAGTATCTGAGAGTACCAGTCCGATGCCGGGACGGCATGATCTTCGGTAATAGCAATAATCTGGCCCCGCGCAAGCGCGAGGCCCGCCGCGCGACGGCGGTCATACAGACGGTGCTCGCGCGAAGCGATTTTATTCGATGATGTGGAGCCAGCGTCGCTGATGTAATGGAAACAGACGCCGGGAAAATCGCAGGCCAGCTCACCTACGTCGGCTGACCACATATCATAGGGGACGATGATCTCGGCTTCATCCCGGTCGATCTGCGAGAGCAGGGCTTCAAGACAGCGGCGGACAGACTGTTTGCCGCTTACGACCGTGATTATGATAGAGACTAGCATGCCAATCCTATTGCCGGGCCTGTATATTCGGGCCGAGCCTCTCAGTCGGCTTTGTCGGCGCAGACTGTTTGTCGTTGAGATAAAAAAGCAGCGTGCCTGCCGCGACCGAGACGCC
Organism: Blastocatellia bacterium; assembly: GCA_035709445.1. Classification (GTDB taxonomy): domain Bacteria; phylum Acidobacteriota; class Blastocatellia; order UBA7656; family UBA7656; genus DASTET01. Next base: position 5,530 of record DASTET010000341.1, read on the forward strand.
GCAATAGCCAAAATAGAGCCAGTGCATAGGCACGACGCGCAGCATGAACCATATGCCGGAATGCGCCGCGAAGTAGCGATAGAAATCCAGGTTCAGCGCCGTGACGGCCATAGCGAGCGGGGCCACGCCGATCCAGGCCAGAGGCAGCCATACGGCTGCGAGGGCCGTCAAGACCGTCAGGTAAACGAGCGCGACGCTTACGCGCTGGGCGGGCTTGACGTTGAGCGTGTCGGCTATCGCGCCTGCGCGCAGCATCAATCGGGTCCACGGAATGCCCCGGTCGAAAATATCTGTCTTGAGCAGGCTGCGCAACGTCCATCGCTTCAGATGCTTCCCCTTTATGCGCCTGTCCAGGATGATCCGGCATCCTGCGACGGTCATCCAAGTGCCAAGCTCGATGTCCTCTATCGCCGGGCGGCGGTAGCGTTGCTCATCGAAACCGCCGAAGCTCAAAAAGAGATCGCGCTTTACCGCGCCGCATCCGCTCCAGAAAGTCGGGACGACGCCATCCGAGTTCTGGTGCACATAGTGATGAAAGAGGTTTTTATACTGCGACAGAAAAGTCGGCTTGGCAGGGGCCTCGTCATACGATCCTATCACCGCGTCGACCGAAGGGTCGGCGGCGAATGCGTCTGCAAAACGCGAGAGCGTGTCCTCGTGGACGCACACGTCCGCGTCGATGAAGACAAGGTACTGACCCTCCACCTCAGCCGCGCCGCGATTGCGCGCGCGGGCGGGGCCTCCCGGCCCGTCGATTCGCATGAAGCGGAACCCGTGCTGACTTACGATAGGCTCTACGGGCTCGGTCGAGCCGTCGTCTACGACGAGCACGTCGAAGTCAGCGTACTGCGATCTGGCCAGCGCCGCCAGGCAGAGCTTCAGGTCTTCGGTCGAATTATATACAGGCACGACGACCGACAGCGTCGGGCGACCGGCCCCGCGTTTTTTCGTCACTCTCGCTTCCTTTCAGCAGGGCAACCGTTTAACGCTGCCTGATCCCGGCGATCCCGTTGTATATCTTCCCGATGGTCCAGCCGATGAGGCCGCCGATCAGCATCCCCCAGAAGAAGCCTACCAGGCTCCCTTTCCAGGAGACCGAATAGCCGATCAGATAATGGCCGAGCAGGCGCAGGTGGGCGCCCACATTCGGACCGTCTTTTATAAGCAGCCACGCCGTCATTGTGAACAGCCCTATCCCGCCGATCAGCGCGCAGACCACAGCCAGGACGCTCGCCTGTATCTTGATGACTTCCCGGCTCAGCTCATCGATTTCTCTACGTTCCCTTTTCATAGTTAAGCTGATCATACTATAACTTCTCCAAAAGGTTGCGGTTCGCCTCGGCCTCGGCGCGACGCCGCAAGAGTGACGCATAGGCGGCCATGCCGAGGTTTCTAAGCGAGGCGGCGAGATAGCCGAACACGAATCCGCCTGCTCCTGCCTCGACAAGGCCGATGAATGCGCCTGCCCAACTGACTTCGAACCCGATCAGATAATTGCTCAACAGCGAAAGGGTCGGCCCCACAACGCGACCGCCTTTCAGAAGGAGCACTGCCGTCGCCAGAAATATACCGATACCGAACACAACACCTATAGCCACGCCTAACGCAAGCGGGTCGAGCCTTGCGAACGCCGCATCGATGATCTCATCGGGCAGTATCTCGGAGGGCGCGCGCTCGGGCGTAATTCTCGTCGGCACCATTCGATCGCCGTTTGTCGCAGCCGTCGAGCGGACCTCTTCGTGATACTCCATCTCGGTATTGACCGACCATACATCGTTCTTTTCGCCCGCGATATTTCGCGCCGCATAAACGGCCGTCAGCATCGAATGGTCCTGATTGTTGTA
>DASTET010000342.1:0-4993 GCA_035709445.1 Blastocatellia bacterium
AGCGCGCTTCGCTCGACAAGCTATGCTTTTCTTATGTCCACGCACAGCGATTTCCCCGCACACATGCGCGCGAACCAGGCACGCGTCGCTATTCGCGGGTGATGCCCCGTCAGAGATCACAGCAGAGGAATAATCAATCCTCTGCGGTTCATATTCTCTGTCTCCTCTAATTTCGGAAACTTCGTTGCTGTGTGTTATGATTCAAGCGGGCAGCCGGTCAGCATCTGCAACCTGCCTTATACGAACGATTGAGGTAAACGCGCATGGTTAGAGGGGCGCGCGTCGGGTGAGATATTTTACTGCCCATCGAGACGCATCAGACTGCACATATCCAGAGACAACGAGGAAAAGGCATGACACGGGGCAGAAAATACAGGTCATCACGACGCAACCCGGAAAGCGAGCGCGCGCTGTTCGAACAGCGGCTGACAAGCCGCTACTCGCGCACACTCGATCGGACCGATCTGCTGAACCTCGTTCGCGGCGGAGAAGATACTTACCTTGAATTCAAGATAAGGCTGGTAAACATCGAAAAGGTGATGGGCGAGATAGTGGCGATGGCCAATGCCGGGGGCGGCGCTATCATCTTCGGCGTGAGCGACCAGCGCCGCCTCGAAGGGCTCGATGATCCCGAACAGGTTGAGCAGCAGCTCATAGACATATGCCGCAACCATATAAGACCGCCTGTGCTGCCCCGCATCGACAAGGTCTCGTTCGACAACGGCGTGCGCATAGTCGTGTTGCAGGTCGATGACCGCCGCGCGCCGCATTCGACGCCCGATAACCGCTACTTCATACGAATAGGCTCGACCAAGCGCGAGGCCGACGGAGACGAGATCGCCGCGCTGTTCGCCCGCTCGCGCGTCGCCTCATTCGAAGACCTGCCTCTGGTCACCGCGGGCATAGAAGACCTCGACGAGGCGCTCGTGTGGAGCTATATCAGGGACCTTGAGGGCGAGTCGTTTCGCGAGCCCGCCGGGTTTCCGACCGCCCCGGTCATGCGAGACCTGCGGCTCGCAATCGATTACGGCATGAGCTTGACCCCTACGCTCGCCGGGTTCCTGCTCTTCGGGCGAAGCGCCGCGGTCGAGCAGATCGTTCCGCAAAACAAGCTGCTGCTGACAAGATTTTCGGGCACCGATCTTAGCTCGCCCGTCATCGAGCGCGCCGAGATAACAGGCAATCTTACACGCATCTTCGATCTGTCGCTCTCATTCGTCAGGAGGTACGTCGATCTGTGGGACTCGCGCCCTTCGCGCGCGGCGTCTAACAACGGCGGCGCGGACCCTGTCCCCGCCCGCGCCAACTACCCGCGCAGCGCCGTGATAGAAGCGTTAACAAACCTGCTCGTCCATCGTGACTACTCAATAATAGAGCCGTCCTCGCGCATCTTGATATTCGATGACCGCATAGAGATGTCAAACCCATCGCGGGCGGACGGCGCGACAAAGAAGTCGCTCGATTACGGCGCCGTCTCGCAACAGAACCCGCGCCTCCACCACATCTTCACCAAACCGGAGTACGGGATCGAGCCCGCCGCGCGCGGGTTGCCCGCGCTCAGGCGAGCACATCACGCCTTCACACGCCGCGAGCCGCGAATCTCGTCGTCCGGCGACGAGTTCCGCATCGAGCTCTACGGCGCGTGATAGATCGTCCGAACTATTAATTTTTTAATTGATAAGCCGCGCCCTGTCATACAGCGCTGCCGATACTCTATCGATCTCATTTCGTTCGTTAGTGGACTGTTGATGTTCGATTGTGAACGAGCCATTCAGCGACTCGCATTATTTTAGCTAGTGTTAAGTCCGGCGTGAGAATTGCCCCGCAACGACACGTCCAAACTAGGGCGAGGAATATCAACCGACAGCGAAAGGAGTGAGCGCGATGCGAAGACTACTCTTATCATCGATCCTGGTCGTTTTGTGCGCGGCCGCCGTTCGGGCGCAGGAACAGGGGTCCGGCCCGATTCTATTTCAGCGGGTGACCGCAAGCGAGTCCCACATAGCCTTTTCGTATGCAGGCGATATCTGGATCGTAAATCGAAGCGGCGGCGAAGCGCGTCGCCTCACTACTGACCCGGCGGAAGAAGACTTCCCGCTCTTTTCCCCCGACGGCAAGAATCTCGCATTTTCCAGAACGACGGGCGGCGACTACGATATTTTTGTTATGCCCGCCTCAGGAGGCGAGGCGAGGCGTCTGACTTATTATCCAAAGCTCGATGTCGCTCGCGGCTGGAGCGCGGACGGCAAGAACATACTCTTCGTCTCGTATCGAAACGAAGAGGGGACCTATCGCCTGTACACTATGGCCGTAGACGGCGTATTCCCCACGATGCTACGGCTGCCCGAGGCGCACAACGGGTCGCTTTCGCCCGACGGCGCCAGCATAGCCTACACCCCTTATGATTACTTTTCCGCGGACTGGCGCTATTACAGGGGCGGCATGCTCTCGCATCTCCAGATAGCCCGGCTCTCGGACGGCCAGGTCGAAAAGCTCCCCGCAGGCGAATTCAATGACAAGAACCCCATGTGGGTCGGCGACAAGATATACTTCATCTCCGACCGCACGGCGACCTTTAACCTTTATTGCTACGACACGAAGACGCGCCAGACGAAACAGCTCACCTCGTTTGAAAAGTACGGCATCAGGTGGGCCTCGGCGGCTCCGGGCGCGATATGTTTCTGGCGCGACGGGCGCATATATCTTTTCGATATCGAATCGAGTCAGGCACGCGCCGTCGACATACGTGTGAGCGCGGACGGCTCCCAGATGAAGCCGCGCGCCGTTAACGCCGCCCGGTCGATAGAATATGCATCGCTTTCGCCTGCGGGCGATCAGATCATTTTCAGCGCGCGGGGCGAGGCGCTGGTCTTCGATCACGGCAAGAACGAGACGCGCAATCTGACTCAAACGCCGGGAGCAGCCGACCGCTACGCCGTGATCTCTCCGGACGGGCGATGGGTGGCATACTTTTCCGATGAGTCGGGCGAGTACCATCTCCACATCGGCCCGGCATCGGGCCAGGGAGCGGTCAAGAAGATATCGATCGAGTCGACGCCGTCTTTTTACCGCGAGCCGACCTGGTCGCCTGACTCCAAAAAGCTCGCCTTCTCGGATAAGCGGCTGGCGATATGGTATGCCGACATAGAGCGAGGCACGGCGCGGCGAATAGATCAATCGACCTACTCCGATCAGGACCTGTTCTATCCATCATGGTCTCCGGACGGAAGATGGCTCGCCTACTGCAAGGCCCATCGCAATCGCATTCGCACTGTCTATATTCACGATACGCAATCGGGCCGCAGCCACCAGGTCACGGACGGCGTGATCCATGCGGAGCATCCGGTCTTCGACCGCAACGGCAAATACCTCTACTTCACCGCAAGCGGCAACGCCGGTGCGAGCGAGTTCGGATGGGGAGTGCTTTCAGGGATAATGGCGCGGCCTCTCGTAACGCGGACTCTGGCAGCTATAGTGCTGAAAGAGAGCGAGCCTTCGCCCCTGCTTTTAAACGGGCAGCCGAACGCCGAGGCGAAGCCGGGCGAGGCAGCATCACAGGTCCATATCGATTTTGAAGACATAGAGCGGCGCATAATCTCTCTGCCGATAGCGCCGCGCGATTATGCGGAGCTTGCGGCGGGCAGGCCGGGCGAGGTATATGCGCTCGTGACCGAATGGCCGAAAGCGCCGGGAGTGTGGGGCAGCCAGCCTGCGCAAATGCTTTACCGCGTCGAGATGGTAAAGCCGAGAGATTTCGTAAAGATACTCGAAGAGATAAACGGATTCACGCTCTCTCATGACGCGGGCAAGCTGCTTTATCGTAAAGGTCAGGCTTGGTCGCTCGTAAATGCGGGCGGCGCGCCGAAGCCCGACGAAGGCAGGCTCGATCTGAAGGCGCTTGAGGTCAACGTCGATCCGCACGCCGAATGGAAGCAGATTTATCGTGAATCCTGGCGCATCATGCGCGATTACTTCTATGATCCGAACCATCACGGGCAGAACATAGCCGAGCTTGAGCGTCACTACGGCCAGTATCTGCCGAGCATCACCCGGCGCTCTGATCTGAACGGGCTTATAAACTTTGCGCTCGGCCACATATCCGTCTCGCACATGGGCGCGGGCGGTGGCGACAGCCCGCAGCCGGCAGGGATGTCGGGGAGGGTCGGCCTGCTGGGCGCCGAGTACCGCATCGATCAGGGGCGTTATCAATTTGCGCGCGTGCATCGTACGGGCCATTTCACATCGTCGAACACACTGCTCAGAGCGCCGCTCGACCAGCCCGGTATGAACGTCAAAGAAGGCGAGTATCTGCTCGCCATCGACGGCAAAGAGATCACCGCCGACAAGAACATCTATTCGTACTTCGAGGGCAAGGCGGGTCAGGCGGTGAAGCTCACGATCGGGCCGAAACCGGCTCTGGAAGGCGCGCGCACGATCACCGCTATCGCCACGTTTGGCGAGCAGGGGCTCATGCGCGATAACTGGGCGCAGCGCAACCGTCGCAGAGTTGAAGAGATGAGCGGCGGCAAGCTCGGATACATCTACGTGCCGAGCTTCGGCGGGGCCGGGCTCGAAGACTTCCTGCGAGGCATTTATGGATACCGCGACAACAAGCAGGGGCTGATCATCGATCAGAGATACAACGGCGGCGGCACCACTTCTGACTTTATAATCGAGATGCTCAAGCGTGAGCCGATCTATTACTACGCCTTCCGCGAGGGGGACGACATACCGACTCCGACCAACCCGGTGGCAGGCCCAAAGGTGTTGATCATAAACGAGCGGAATGGCTCGGCGGCAGAGACGTTCCCGTTTATGTTCAAGCTGGGACAAGTCGGCACCATAGTCGGCAAGCGCACGTTCGGCGCAGGGATAGGCCCTTATGTCTTCACCCCCTCATTTCTTGACGGCGGCAGGTTGCAGATGCCGAATCGCGGGGCATACAACCCCGTCAAAGGCTCATGGGACGTTGAGAACTACGGCGTGACGCCGG
>DASTET010000343.1:0-3114 GCA_035709445.1 Blastocatellia bacterium
CGGCAGGGGAGGGGAGAGAGACCGATGTTACCTGTCGGGGCGCGGGCAGTTCGGGCACAGGCTGGCTTGTCCGTTTGTATGCTACCTGGATGATTACTATGGCAGCGACGAGTGAAAGGGTTATAAAACCGAGCGCGAGCCAGGCAACCGAACGTGTGGACGCCGGTCTCTTTTCGGGCTCTATAACATTTTCGAAGACGCCCTGCTTTCGATCATCGCTCAACTGGTCGAACCCCGAATCGTTTTGGACCTCTTGCATCGCTTCAATCCTTTCTAAACTGACTTCTGTCCTGGTAGAAGATTAACGAAGCTCGAAGCGGCAATCAACCAAATATATCCAAAAGAGAAGGACAGGATTTACAGGATCAAGAGAAAAAGATAAAGCGAAGACTCTGATTCGATCAGATTCTCTTGTTAATCCTGTGAATCCTGTCGATTGACCCCGGCCCCGTGAATTAGAGCATCTGTTCGGGCGACCTTCTTGTCCGCGTAAGCCCCAGCGACTTGAGCTGGCGGTAGAGTGTGCTGGGCGAGATGCCCAGCATCTCGGAAGCCTTGCCCTGGTGCCAGCCCGTCTGTTCGAGCACGTTGAGTATCTGTTTCTTCTTCATCTCGTCGAGGCTCGTCGGCGAGGCCGAATCGTCGGTTGCCGAGGCAGGCTCCATCGTCAGGTTAGTGCGAAGCTCAAGCGGCAGGTCTTCGGGTTGTATCTCGTCAGAGGATGAGAGTATGACCGCGCGCTCGATCACGTTGCGAAGCTCGCGAACATTTCCCGGCCATGAGTAATTGAGGAGGATATCCATCGCCTCGTCGCTCAGCCTCGACGGCTCGCTACCCGAGACGGTAGCGAGGAAATGCAGCGCGAGAGAGGGGATGTCCTCGGGCCGCTCCCTCAGAGGAGGCAGCTTGATCGTGATATTGTTTATGCGGAAGAGGAGGTCGGACCTGAATTTTCCTTCCGACACGTACTGCGTCAGCTCGCGGTTGGTCGCGGCTATGAACCTGACGTCTACCTCAACCTTGCGGGTGCCGCCCACGCGGAAGAATGATTGAGTTTCGAGCACGCGCAGAAGCTTGGATTGTAGCGTGAGGCTCATCTCGCCGATCTCATCGAGAAAGAGCGTGCCGCCGTGGGCAAGCTCGAGAAGTCCCATCTTGCGTTTTCTTGCACCGGTGAAAGCGCCGGGCTCATACCCGAACAGCTCGGATTCAAGGAGGGTCTCCTGTATGGCGGCGCAGCTTATATCGATAAACGGCCCCGTATGGCGCTGCGAGAAATGGTGTACGGTCTGTGCTATCAGCTCCTTGCCCGTGCCCGACTCGCCCGTAACAAGGACGACCGCGTTTGAGGCGGCAACCTTTCTGACCAAGGCCATGATATCGACCATCTTCGGGCTCTGAACGATAATATCGGGCGCTTTCTCTTTATAGTTGAGGCGAGACTTGAGGATGAGGTTCTCGCGGCGTAGCTGGCGCTTTTCGCATGCCTTGTTGAGGATTGCCTCAAGCTCGCGGATATGACACGGCTTCGTAAGGTAATCGTAAGCGCCAAGTTTCATGGCCTGTAGCGCCGTCTCGACTGTTGCGTGTCCGGTCATCATAAGGACTTCAGGCGGCTGCTCCATCTGTCGCAATTCGCGGAGCGCTTCTATCCCTCCGATGACGGGCATCATTATATCGAGAAGGGCGACGTCGAAATCGGTCTCGCGGGCGGCCCGAATAGCTGCCTCTCCGTCGTGGACTAAAGTCACCTGATGGCCGAGCCGCGAAAGCTCCTTTTGCAGGACGAGACCGAGATTCTTCTCATCCTCGGCGATAAGCAGGTTTATAGGGTTGTTTGAAGTCACAGCGCATTCTCCATGTTAAATACCTTGCTGTGGTCGCAAACCACATCAGGATCGGATTCTTGCTCCCACGCGAGCACGCCTTCCTGCGCGCCGCTGGAGACTACCTGGGCAGAGCTGGGGAGCAGTACCCTGAAGGTCGATCCTTTACCTTCGACGGAATCGACCTCTATCTTGCCTCCGTGTTCGGAGACAATGCCGTAGCAGACCGAGAGCCCCAACCCAGTCCCACGGCCAAGCGGCTTTGTGGTAAAGAATGGGTCGAATATCTTCGGCAGGTTCGATTGAGGGATGCCGGCGCCCGTATCGATGAACTCGACCGCGACAGGATATTCCGGTTTCGAATCGTCAAGCCGGGTCCGTATCGTCAGGGTCCCGCCTCCTTCCATCGCATCGTAGGCGTTCGATATCAGCGCGATGAAGACCTGTTTCATCTGGCCTTCGTTTACGAACACGGGAGCGAGCGTCTCATCAAGCTCTTTGACAAGACGCATCCTCCCGAGTTTGGGATGATGCTTTATAAGCTGGAGCGTAAGATCGATTATCTGGTTTATGTCGGCGGAGAGCTTTTCGGCCTGTCTTTGATGCGAAAAGTCGAGCAGGCTGTTTGTGATCGTTTTGCAGCGAAAAGCCTCGTCGCGAATGATCTGAAGGTATTCGGCGAAGTCCTGGTGCAGCTCCGGGTCTTTCAGATCCTCGACGCGCGCCGTGAGCGCCTCGGCGCATGCGGCGACGGTTGCCAGGGGGTTGTTAAGCTCGTGGACGACGCCTGCGGCAAGTCTTCCGATCGAGGCGAGCTTCTCGGCGTGGATGACCGCTTCGTTCATCTTCTTCTGCTCGGTCACGTCCTCGCCCACGGTTATGACGTGGGTGACCTCCGCGTTATCGACGCGCATAGGGATCTTGCTTATCTTCCAGAATTTTTTCTGCCCCTCGATCCAGGACTCCTGCTCCATTCTAACGAGGCTGCCGGTTCGGAATACTTCGAGGAACTCGACTTCGAGCATGCGGCGCGGCTGGCGCGCGAGGACGTGAAAAACGTTGCGACCGAGGACCTCATCGCGGCTTATGCCCTGGCCCCCGACCTCGCGGTTGCGGTTCCAGGCCACTATCCGCATGTCACGGTCCACAACATAGAGCGAGACCGGCAGCGAGTCGATGATCTTTTCCGTGAATCGCTTCTGTTCTTCTATCTCGCGGGTTCGGCGAGATACTTCGACCGCGAGGTTGATTGAAGTGTCTTTTGTCCGCTGGTACAGCTCGGTATTTC
>DASTET010000344.1:0-4121 GCA_035709445.1 Blastocatellia bacterium
CGTCGATGATGCTTGTGGGCGGGTATTCGGGGATAGGGAAGACATCGCTAATACACGAGCTATACAAGCCCATAGTCCGCGAGCGCGGTTATTTCATAGCGGGGAAATTCGAACAGGTCGCCCGCAGCATCCCGTTCGGCGCTCTGATACAGGCGTTTCGAGGGCTGATCCGGCAGTTGCTCACCGAGAGCGAAGAAAGTCTTGCCCGATGGCGGGCCAATATCTCCGAGGCGCTTGGCGCAAGCGCGGGAGTGATGGCCGAGGTCATCCCTGAGATAGAGCTGATGCTGGGCAGACAGCCGCCGCCTCCCGCGCTCGGACCGACCGAAGCGCAGAACCGGTTTCAGCTCGTCTTTCAGAATTTCGTCGCCGCCCTCGCGCGGCGCGAGCACCCGCTGGTGATCTTCCTCGACGATCTCCAATGGGTAGACTCGGCTACCTTGAGCCTTTTTCAACCGCTGCTCCTGAGCCCCGACATCAAGTACCTTTTTCTGATCGGCGCGTACCGCGATAACGAAATCGACGCTTCACACCCGCTGCTACAGCTAACAGGCAGCCTCGAATCGAACGGCGTCCCCGTAGAGAGAATATCGCTCGGACCGCTCGCCCTGCCCGACCTGCTGCTTCTGATCGGCGACACGCTTCACCGCGACCGCGCGGAGGTCGAGCCGCTCGCGCGGCTTGTCGAGCGGAAGACCGGCGGCAATCCGTTTTTCGTCATACAGTTTTTGAGGGCTTTGTGGCAGGAAAGGCTTATCGAGTTCGATTACGAGCGTGTGCACTGGTCATTTCGTCTGGAGGCGATTGCTGAAACTAGTATGACGGACAACGTCATCGATCTGATGACTAGGAAAATCCAGCGGCTCTCTCCCAAGGCTCAGTCCGCGCTCACGCTCGGGGCCTGCATCGGAAACAGCTTCGACCTGCCGACGCTGGCAATCATCAGCCGCCAGTCTCGCGCCTCAGCAGCCGAAGACCTTCGCGAAGCGATTGAGGAAGGTCTTGTGCTTGCCTCCGCCGGGACAGGCCCGCAATACGCTTTTCTGCACGACCGGGTGCAGCAGGCCGCCTATGCACTTATACCCGCCGAGCGCAGGCAGAGCGCGCACCTGAGTGTAGGCCGCCTGCTTCTCGACAAGTGGGACGGCGCTACCGCCGAAGAGAGGATATTCGATCTTGCAGGCCACCTTAACCTCGGGAGCGCGCTCATCACGGACGAAGCCGAGCGATTAGAGCTTGCCCGGTTGAATCTCAACGCGGGCCGCAAGGCGAAGTCGGCTACCGCCTTCGAAGAGGGCCTCGCCTATTTCAAGGCGGGGGCGCGGCTGCTCGGTGAAGAGCGGTGGCAGACCGACTACGATCTCGTCTTCGCGCTCCATATCGAAGCCGCCGAATGCGAATACCTCTGCGGTAATTTTGAGGAGGCTGAAGAGAGATTCGAATCGCTGCTGCGACGGCCGGCGACCATACCGGATAAGGCAAGGGTATACGGCCTGCGTATCGTTCAGTACGAGAACCTGTCGCGGTACGCGGATGCTCTGGCGAGCGCCCGCGAATGCCTTGCGCTCTTCGGACTCTCTTTTCCCGACTCGACCACTGAGAAGCAGGCCGCACTCGAAACCGAGATCGATCTTATTCAGAGATTGATTGGCGACCGCGATATCGGTTCGCTCATAGAGCTACCCGTGATGACCGATCCTGAGGTCAGGATCATTATGAGCATTCTCACGGCCATCTGGCCCTCGGCCTACATCAGCGGAGACCAGGTCCTGACACGGTTGATCTCGGCCATGATGGTGCGGCTCTCATTGACACACGGGAACTCTGAAGAGTCGGCCTACGGCTACGTGACGCACGCCATCACCGTCGGCCCTGTGCGCGAAGACTACAGATCGGCGTACGAGTTCGGCAGTCTCGCCCTCAAAGTGAACGAGAGGTTCGCGGATTCCAAGCGGCGGGCAAAGATTTACCAGCAGTTTCAGGCGCACGTAAACCTTTGGAGACAGCCGTTGCAAACCTCTATCCCTCTGGCGCGGGAGGCGTGCCGCAGCGGGCTTGAGACGGGCGATTTCACGTATGCGGTCTATGGCGCGTTCACCGAAAGCTGGGCGGCCCTGATGACGAACCGGGACCTCGACGGGTTCGTCCGCGAGTGCTCGCCGAACCTCGCGCTGATAAGGAAGCTGCGGGCCGCCAACTTCGCCGACGGCCAGAGCCTCCTGCTGAACTGGGCGCGCGCGCTTCAGGGAGAGACGCTTGCGCCGCTTTCGCTTTCAAACGAAGAGTTCGACGAGAACGATTATTTGAGTACTTATCGGGACAATCCATTCTTCGAGATGTTCTTCTACTCGGCGCGGCTGCACCTCTATTACCTTTTTGAAGAATACGAGAAGGCGCTTGTGACCGCCCGTAGCGCGCGGCGGATCGCTCATCATCTGCTGGGAACGATATGGCCTGTGCTGCTGGATTTCTGGAACGGGCTCACGCTGGCCGCGCTCTACGCCGAGGCAGGGGAGTATGAACAGAGAGATTACCTGCGCGAGATGGAGAGGATACAATCGTCTTTTGCGGTCCTTGCCGAGAACTGCCCCGAAAACTTTCTATGCCAGTCGCTGCTGCTATCGGCTGAGATCGAGCGCGTACGGGGCCGCGAGCTTTCGGCGTTGAAGCTCTACGGGCGGGCCTCGCGTTATGCCGAAGAGACGGGCATGCTTCAGCATCATGCACTGGCCGCCGAGCTTTGCGCAAAATTCTGGCTGGAGATAGGGCACGATAATGTAGCGGCAGTGTTTATGACGCAGGCCCGGTCCGATTATGCGAAGTGGGGCGCTGCGGCCAAAGTTGAAGACCTTGATCGCAAGCACGCCGGGTTGTTGAAACGGCGAGAGGACGAAATCCCTCGAAAGGCAGAGAGCGTCTCCGGCGCGACCGCGACCGCAAGCCTCGACGTTGCCACGGCGATGAAGGCGGCACAGGCCATAGCGAGCGAGATCGATCTGGAAAAGCTGCTCGCCTTACTCGTGTCGATTGCCATAGAGAATGCCGGGGCCGAGCGGGGCTGTCTCGTGCTCGAACGCGACGGCGAAGCCTACGTTCGGGCAGAGGGCGCGATGGACCGTGTGGAGCTGAGAGCGCGCGAAGCCCTGCCGCTCGAACGGGCGCAGGACCTCCCGAAAGCCATCGTCAATTACGTGCGCAGGACGTCGGAAAGCGTGGTGCTTTCCGACGCACACAGCGATGATCGCTATGCAACGGATGAGTATATCGCGCGCCGCAGGCCCCGCTCGATTCTATGCGCCCCTGTGCTCAATCAGGGCAGGCTCATCGGCGTGCTCTATCTTGAGAACAACCTCGTGACCGGAGCCTTCACCGCCGACAGGATAAAGCTCATGCAGCTTATATCGACAGAGGCCGCAATCTCTCTTGAGAACGCCCGGCTCTACGACGAGATGAAGCAGGAAGTCGCCCTGCGCCGCCGCGCCGAAGAAGAGCTGCGCGCCGCGCTCATCGAAGTGGAGAAGCTGAAGAACAGGCTCCAGGCCGAGAACCTCTACCTCCAGGAAGAGATTCACAAGGAGCACAACTTCGAAGAGATCGTCGGCAACAGCCCGGCGCTTCTCGATCTGCTTGCGAATGTGGAGCGGGTCGCGCCTACCGATTCGACCGTGCTCATACAGGGCGAGACCGGTACGGGCAAGGAGCTTATCGCCCGCGCTATACACAACCGCAGCAGTCGCAAGGACAGGCCGCTTGTCAAGGTCAACTGCGGGGCGATCTCGGCGGGGCTCGTCGAAAGCGAGCTGTTCGTCCACGTCAAAGGCGCATTCACCGGGGCGCTCGAACGCCGCGTAGGCCGGTTCGAGCTTGCCGACCGCGGAACGCTCTTTCTCGATGAGATAAGCGAGCTGCCGGTTGAGACGCAGGTCAAGCTGCTGCGCGTGCTACAGGAGGGAGAGTTCGAAGCCGTCGGCAGCAGCCGCACCATCCGCGTGGATGTGCGAATCATAGCCGCGACGAATCGCAATCTTGAGGAGGAGGTCCGGCAGGGCCGCTTCCGCTCGGACCTCTTTTACCGTTTGAATGTCTTCCCGGTCCGGGTCCCCTCGCTGGCCGAGAGGAGG
>DASTET010000345.1:0-13498 GCA_035709445.1 Blastocatellia bacterium
CTCTGCGGTTATTACCAAACGCGCTGCTACGCCAGCAAGCTTCTGAGCATCCAGGCGGTCTTTTCATGTACCTGCATTCTCTGTGTTAGCAGGTCCGCTGTCGGCTCGTCACTAGCCCTGTCGACTACAGGGAAGATCGATCGAGCAGTCCGCACGACCGCCTCCTGTCCCTCAACAAGCTTGCGGATCATCTCCTCGGCGCTCGCCACGCCCTCCTCTTCATCTATCGAGGACAGCTTGGAGAACTCTTTATATGTTCCCGGAGCAGGGAACCCGAGCGCCCTTATGCGTTCGGCTATCTGATCTACGGCCAGTGCAAGCTCGTTGTACTGCTGCTCGAACATCAGGTGGAGCGTCTGAAACATCGGTCCGGTCACGTTCCAGTGAAAGTTATGTGTTTTCAGATAGAGCGTGTAGGTGTCGGCCAGCATCTTGGAGAGGCCCTGGGCGATCTCGCGGCGGTCCTTCTCCTCTATCCCTATGTCGATCGGCATGGCTTTCATTTCTGCGGCAACATTTCTTGGCATTATCTTAGTAATTCCTTTCTGTTATACGAATCAGCCTCACAGCGTATTGCCACATGAGGATTATAGCGACCGATCCGATCGAAAGGAAAACCGGTCTGAAATTATCGCCTCTTGAAGGGTTGTATGGTAAGTGGAGGGGTCCAATAAAGGACTCGACTTTGAGGGCCAAAACCGACACCACCCCTCGCATTCAAGGGCGCTTAACAGGCTCTCGTAATATCACTAACGTGATTAAAATATCAATTATTATGCCTGGCTCGCATCAGTAAGAGGTCATCAACCTGGAGGCTCAACCTGTCTCTCGCGGCAAAATCAGGATGGTGGCCCCATTTCTGCAAAAGATACTGACGGCCCCTTATCTCTTCATCTCTGTTCTCACGAGCCTCGGCGCAAATGCCATCGGCGCCGGTACCGAAGACCTGCCGATATTCGACCAGAATCCTTGGGACCCATTTCACCTTGCCCGGATACCTGAGATAGACCCGCAGAAACAGGTCCCAGTCTTCTATCCAGCGACACTGTTCGTCCCAGCCCCCGACCTCACGGGCTATCGAGCGGCGATGCACTATACAGCTCGTGTCCGCCCCCTGTAACCGCCATACCTCTTGCGGGGTATACTGTTTTCTCGGGTTAGCTCTCTCGGAGATCAAAGACCATCTCCCGTCCCCGCTCCTCTCCCAGAAGGTTGAATTCTGCCCGCAATACCACAGGACCGATCTCCTATATTGCCGGATTGATCTGTGCATAACCTCCAGGAAGTCAGGATGCCAGGTATTATCCGAATCGAGATAGGCTATATATGGCGCCCGGGCAATCTCGAGACCACGATTTCTTGCGGCTGATGGCCCCTGGTTAGCAATGGTAATGGCGCGGATTCTATCATCGAAGAACTCTTCCAACAGCCGCAATGTAGAATCGGTAGAGCCGTCGTCTACGACAATAATCTCCCATCTGGTCGCCGTCTGGGCCAGTACGCTTTCGATAGCTTTCCATAGCACATAAGCGCGATTGTATGTCGGTATGATAATCGAGAATAGAGGGTTCACTTTTTCATAGCCCCTTAAAAGCTCAAGCCATTCTGCATTGTCTAATTCGAGGTCAGCGATTAGTATTACCTGCGCACGAGAGAGCAGGTTATTCCAGGTAGAGGAATGGCGGACAGAATCAAGAAAACGCTCGCCCTGTCCATCCTTGCGATATGCTTCTGTTCTGTAAGCGCGCGTTCACCGCTCGATCAAGGTCAGACGCCGAAGGATAATCCTTTGTCTAACTGGCGTCCGACTCGCGACCATTCCGGTATCAATTATGTGGGCAGCAACGCGTGCGCCAAATGCCACTCAAAGCAGGCGGCGACTCAGCTCGCCACACCTATGGCCCGCGCGCTTGAGCTCACAGCCGATTGTCAGGTGCTCGGCGCGCGCCCGCGAATGACATTTCGCAACGGACCTTATCTCTACCAGATAACCCGCCAGGGAAAGAGCAGTATCTACAGCGTAAGCGACGGCGTCAACACGATCTCTGAGCCTATCCTCTACTGTTTCGGGCAGGGCCTGGTCGGACAGACCTATATCTTTCAGCACAGAGGATCGTTTTTCGAGAGTCGCGTCAGTTACTACCGCGAGCTTGATAACCTCGACATTACTATGGAGCATCCGCGCTCGGTCCCTGCATCGCTCGAAGATGCGCTTGGCCGACCGATGAGCCCTGAGGCTGCGCGGGGCTGTTTCGCCTGCCACTCCACAGGGGCGGTCAGGGGCCATCAGCTTCAGCTCGAAAAGATGTCTCCCGGCGTCACGTGCGAAGCCTGTCACGGGCCGGGCGAAAGACACCTGGCAGCGGTCAAGGCCGGGAATTATAAAGACCTGCAAATCTTTAACCCTAAGAGTCTGGATGCGTTCGATCAGATGCAGGAATTCTGCGGCGCCTGCCATCAGAGCTTCGATACGGTTATGCTTCTGCCGGACCGGGGCGGGATCAACAACGTCCGTTTCCAGCCTTATCGAATGTTCAATAGCCGCGCCCATTTTATCAACGATCACCGGCTCAGTTGCGTCGCCTGTCACGATCCGCACGGCGAGATGGTGCGCGAGACGGCGTACTATGACTCCAGGTGCTTTGCCTGCCATCTCTCAAGCCCCGGTGAGGCCAGTACAAAGACGCGCTCTGCCTCTGCCTGTCCGGTGAGCAAGCAGCAGTGTGTGACTTGCCACATGCCAAAAGTGGAGGTGCCCGACATGCACTTCAAATTCACGGATCACTGGATACGCATTGCCAGGCCCAATGATCGGGTTCCGAACTGATTAAGACAATTATATGCGCGTATATGGGATCGATCTCTGGTCGTTGATAAAGGGCACGGTCAGAAAATGGAACGCCGACAATTGTCTTCGACTCGGAGCTTCGCTTTCATACTACACCCTCTTCTCGCTATTCCCTCTCATTCTTGTAGTCCTGTTCATAATCAGACTCCTCTACTTCAACTCTGACCCGGCCAGGGACGCTATACTCGACGCGCTGGCAAACGTTACAGGAGGGTTTCGCGAAGATTTTCTGACGGCGCTCGAAGCTGCGTCGCGGACGCGGCAGGTCTCCGGCATATTCGGAATAGTCCTTCTCGTGCTGGGCGCCTCCTGGGTTTTCGGCGAGCTGGTCAGCGCCTTCAATATAATCTGGGATGTCGAGCTGCCCTGGGGCGGCGGGCCTTTCGAGTTTGTCCGGCTGACGTTCTCCTCTTTCGCGCTGATGCTTGCGGTCGCGTTCCTGCTGCTCGTATCAATGATTGTCAGCGCCGTGTTAGCGGTCATAGGGAGCTTCCTGTCCGGGCTTCCAGGCGGGGTCCTTGTGTGGGGCGGGGTTCAAGTCATACTCAACCTCTATGTGCTGACGCTGATCTTTGCCTTGATATTCAAGTATGTTCCGCAGACGCGAGTGACCTGGCGCGACGTATGGTTAGGCGCTGCGCTGACGGCCGTCGTCTGGAGCCTTTTCCAGCTTGCGATCTCCTATTATATCGCTTTTAGCAGCTACAAAGACTATGGCGCGATCGGCTCGATCCTGGCGCTGATCACCTGGGTCTATCTCTCATCACAGATACTTTTTCTGGGCGGCGAGTTCACGGCAGTATTCGCCCGAAAGTATGGGAGCCGTTCCAGCAAGGCGGCTCTTTGATGATCCTCTCTTTCAAAGTCGATCATCGTCCGGCAGGCCCGACATCAGCGAAGACGCTTCAAGACGGGAGCTTCGTTGTTCAGGATTTGTTGAATCTCCTCACTCGTCATATTCAGTTTCTGCTGTAGCGTGAGCGCATAGTCCTGGGCATTGAAGACCGGATGATCGCTGCCGAACAGTATCCGCTTCAACCCGAGGCTGCGCAGGTCAGACGCGAGCTGCCTGAGCCGCTCTTCGCCGGGAGGCTCGACGCCCTCGGAACTCTCTTTGAGAACGACGGCGCTCAGCTCGAAGAAGAGCTCCCTGGATTCAAGCGCGCCACCCGGACCGAGATGCTTGATAAAAACTTTCAGGACTTCTTCGGCTGGAACGCTATAACCTCCGAACCCGCCCAGGTGAGCGATATATATCTCAGTCTTCGGGTGCTTCGCGATCAGCTCGCGCACAAGGATCTCTAACGCTTCGGCCCTAATCGTCCTGCCAATCACGTTGAGGTGCAGCAGTAAAGGGACTCGATTCTCCTCGGCCCAGGCAAATATCTCTTTGAGGCGGTCGAGATGCTCTCTGTTCGTCAAATCGACTTCGGAATTGTAGAGATGAAGCTTGAGCCCGACCAGACCCTGCACTTTCTGGCAGCGCCGTATCTCGGCCATTGCATAAGGTCGAAGCGGGTGTACTGAATAAAACCCGGCGAGGCGTTTCGGGGCGCTGCGAACAAGCGACGCAATAAAGTCATTCTCACGCCGCGCCCATTCGTGCTCTTTGACGGATGAGGATTTGAGGCGTTGGAAATTTCTCGACCCGTATAAATAAGCCATTGAAAGCACGGCGGCCTTTTCGATTCTGTTCTGGTCAAGCACGACCGATGCGGAAGAGTAAAAGGATTCGGGCCGGGAGAAGGGAACGCCTAGCGATCTCCAATCGCGCACCAGCTCCGGGCTCAAGATATGTACGTGATGATCGAAGCGGGCGACCGCCTCTGAGCTGGAGGGCCTGACCTCGGCGCCGCCGGCCTGGCCAAGGAGTAATAAAGCGATCAATATGAAGCGAGATATATCCATTTATCGGGGCCTCCGTCCTCAGCATAATGCCAAATCGTTTCAATGCTGTCTAACTTCTGGGGGCGGCTTGAACCCTTCATCATCGCTTATAGACTCTCACATAATCTACCTCCATCTTCTGCGGGAACTCTGTAGTGCGGTCCGGCGCTCCCGGCCAGTTGCCTCCTACCGCAACATTCAGAATGATGAAGAACGGATGATCGAAGACCCATTTCGCATCTTTCGGCAAGTCGGCGGGCGTTCTCCGCTGATACATCTCTCCGTCGACATACCAGCGAATCTGACCCGGCTCCCATTCGACTGCAAAGACATGGAAGTTATCAGCGAACCTCTGCCCTTCTTTCAAGCGATAGGGTCCGCCTATTGCGTTCCCGCCGGAATACCCCGGCCCGTGTATCGTCCCATGCACGATAGAGGGCTCGCGGCCTATATTCTCCATAATGTCTATCTCACCGCAGCCGGGCCAGCCCGTCGAGTCTATGTCATTGCCCAGCATCCAGAAGGCGGGCCATAACCCCTGACCGAAAGGTATTCTTATTCGCGCCTCTATTTTTCCATATTGCTGATCGAATCTGTTTTTTGTGATTAGACGTGCCGAGCTGTACTTGCACCTGCCATACCAGCATTCAAGTTTCTGATCCGGCTTCAGCTCGATAGCGGAGATGACCAGGCTTCCTTTCCCGTCGATATAAACATTCTCTGAGCGATCGGTATAAAACTGAAGCTCCTTATTGCCCCATCCTGCCCCGCCTGTTTCAGGCGTCCATTTATTCAGATCGATTTTCGAACGGGCGGGGCCGTCAAACTCATCGCCCCAGATCAGTCTCCACGAAATTGCATTGCGCGGGGCGGACGAGCCAGGCAGAAAAAGAAGAAGCGCCGCCAGTAAAGACAGAGTCGATGATTTGATAAGCCTGCGTTTTGTGTTATCTCCCGCCATCAGCCCCTCCCGTAAACGGTTTCGCTTGAGGCAGGATTATATCATTGCGAAGGAGTAGTTCGATTGGACAGGATTAACAGAATTCTCAGGTCAATCCTGTAAATCTTGACTATCAGGCTGATCGGCCTGCTTCCTGATTGGTAAGATGCTGCTTAACAAGCGAGAGCAGGGAAGCGACCTCGAATGGCTTCGGCAACAGATCGTCAGCGCCGTATTCATCTCTCGCCTGACGGCGGTAGCTCGGTTTGGAGTAGACTCCGCTCAGCAGGATCACCTTTGGGGGCGACGCGAACTCCTTGAGCAGTTTGCAAACCTGAAACCCGTTCATCTTGGGCATAAGCACGTCGGTGATCACAAGGTCCGGATGCGCTGTCCTGGATTTTTCGACTGCGCTCTTTCCATCCTCGGCCATGATGACCTCGTAGCCGGCCTGCGTGAGTATCTTGCCAAGCACCTTACGAAGCGGCGGATCATCATCGGCAAGCAATATCTTTCTACGCGGGTCCTGTCTGGTCGGACTCTTACCTGCGCTATCTTTCTGGTCGTACCAGTTCTTGTCGAGGAACTGCAGGCACAGCCGGTTTAGGCCATCGCAGCCGACATAGCGGTTGGATATGATCGCATAACTCTCGAACGCGCGGTTGCTATAGCCCACCTTGACCATCTCGAATTCAGGGGGCGGCGCCTTGATATATACGCGCATGCCGCCGCTGCTGATATTCTCGGTCCGAGTCGCCTCCCGCGCCATGCACTCCATCGCCTCGTTGAGATACTCGATCCATATAACATCCGAAGCCGGCTCTCGCAGCCTGCGCCTGCGGTCGAATGCGCTTGATCTTCTTACTTGAAAGCTGGCCCAGGGCTTTTCAAAATAGCCTTCAGGCGGATGCTCTCCCAGAAACTCCATCCCCACCGGCTTTGAACCATTACTGACAGGCCCGATGCGCCGAACGATGGCATATACTTCATAATTCAGATCGGAATGCTCGTGCCTGCGCAATTCATCGGGAAGCGGCAATGACAGGCGCATCACCTTGCCGTGTTGCGTCCACCTTCTCAAATTGAGTATGAGCCCTGTTCGACTTACATCTATAGTCTCCGTCTCTTCAGACCACTCGCTCCCGTCCTCATCATGTCCCGTGACGCTGGCCGGGATGGAAAGCAGATGCCGCTCGCACCTGCGGCGGTTGTCTTCATCGGGTTCGTCCGAGGACTTGCGATAAAAATCTAACCCTGTAAAAGGGCTCTGTCCGCTTACAATGTCGAATCCGTATGGTGACACCTCGGTCGTCTCGTCCTCATCATCTCCCGAGGCTTTGTCGTCTGAATCCGCGAGCTCCTGAGGGGGCTGATCACACTCTTCGACACTCTCCTGCGCCAGTGAATGCCGGACAAACTGGTCAAGAGATTCAGTTAAGACGACTGCCTGCTCAGACGCCTCGCAACTCTCATTATCAGGGGCTGATTGTGAAGCGCCATCCGTATCATCAGGCTGAGTACTTTCAGGCTGATCATCCAGAGTTCCCGGAGCGGGATCAACGCCCCTGAACGGAAGGAGTATATCGATCAGGTCGAACTGCTCGATTGCGTCGGTGGTCTGTCTTTTAGGATTCAACAGCAACAGGTTACCAGCGAAGCCGCTGCCTGGCGTGATCAACTTCATCTTCCATCTCCTGGACATTAGGTGCATGATCGTCGCTCCCTTCAGATTCGCTCTCGAATTCTGCTCATCTATATTTATTCTGCACGGTCTGACATTAGCAGGTCGCTGAGAGCCCCAACCGAAACTTGATCAATAGCCGTGCCACGTGTGAGTTGTGATGGTCTCTGCTTAACGAATGCGGGCGTCCTGAAGAGAAGGCGATATGCTCACAAAGAAAATACTCCATTCTTATTACCGATTTGGGCTCGCAATGCAGGTCCGATGTGATTCGTCTCTCCTGATGATAAGCTTCGGTCGTAGTCGATACGGCAGGCCGATTTGAGGCTGCCGCCTTCAGAATGATCGAAACAGATACATCATTATGCATAAACCGGCTGGTATACTGTCTGCTTCCAATATCCAGACGGGGCCTGTGGTCTCGCCATAACGGGGAATGCATCAAAACCTCTCAAGATATAAAAAACTGAGACAGAAAGGTCGCAATTCTGGCTCATAGCAGACCCCGGACGGTGATTAAGGAGAATGGTATGCCATGTGCTCATCAATATTTTTGCAGTAAAGGATCGGAATAATCCGCAAGGAATCAATACAGGGGGAGATGTATGACCAGTCTCTTGAGCGCCATCGTGATAGCTCTGCTGGCGGCATTTTCGATGTTCAGCGCGCCCGTATTATCACAAGAACCGACGCAACAGGAACAGAAAACCCCGCTGCCGACCGGCGAAAAGCTCTGTATAGACATGGCATTTCACCCTGTCGCCACAGGCGGTGACAACTACTTGCTAAAGTTTCAGGCCCGCAGCGAATGCGCGGGCTGCCGCGTTGAGCAGGTGGAATCAGTCATCGTGTTGAACACGCAATTTTGCGGGTTTGCGACCAGGTACGAAGGGAGCGGCAGCTCTGCGGGTATGTCTATACAGCTAGACCACGACAGCCAGGCTGTGTTGCTTAAGGGCGCGGATGAGTCGCGTCTGAGAGAGGTTTTGCGGTCAATGTGCGAGAAGGGAGGAGTGGCTGTTCCGATCAACTCCGAGATCAAGGTCGAGCATGAAGAGAATGAGATCGAGCTTGAATTTGAGAACGGCAGCCTGAAAAGGATCGCCGCGCCGGTCCCGATGACTGCGCGCGTGACGGTCCGTGATTCCTGTCAGAAGAATGCGTCGGTGATGATGCATATCAAGCCTGATTAAGGTTTCCGCCATGAGTGAATACACGCAGGCTGTATAAGTAATCGCACGCTTGTTGCGGCATCGGTCAAGGTTTAACATGAAGTGGGAAACGTGAGCTATATCGGATCCGAGGGGAGGGAAACAAGATGAGCAGAAAAAAGAATCTCTATTCATATCGTTTGGCGGTGTGGCTATCCGCCGTTGCAATCCTTATAGCGCCTTTTACGGCGTTTGCGCAGACAGACATAAATGCCCCGAGCAACAAGTACAGCGTCAGCGACGACGTCAAGCTCGGGCGGCAGGCGGCAGCCGAAGTAGAGCGCCAGCTCCCGCTGCTGCCTGAAAACGGGCCGGTCGACAATTATGTTGAAAGCGTCGGCGCAAATCTCCTGAATGGTGTTCCGTCCGAATTCAGGCATCCTGGATTCGATTACCAGTTCAACGTCGTGAATGCGCGCGACATAAATGCGTTCGCGCTGCCCGGAGGCTTTATGTATGTCAACCGGGGGCTCATAAACGCGGCGCGCAGTGAGGGCGAGCTTGCGGGCGTGATGGCGCACGAGATGGCCCACGTCGCGCTGCGTCATGGCACTGCGCAGGCGAGCAAGGCCCAGAGCTTGAAGTATCAATTGCCCTCGATAGGCGGTCAGATACTCGGCGCGATTATAGGCGGCGGGCTTGGGAGCGTCATCGCTCAGGGGACGCAGTTCGGCCTCAGCGTTCATTTCCTCAATTACAGCCGAGAATATGAGAGACAGGCCGACATACTCGGCGCTCAGATCATGGCGCGTTCGGGATATGACCCGCTCGACCTGGCGAATATGTTCAGGACGATAGAGCGCGAAGGCGGCGGCAGCGGCGGGCCTGAATGGCTGAGCAGCCACCCGAATCCGGGGAACCGTTACGAGCGAATACAGGAAGAAGCCCGGCTGTTGCGCGTCTCTCCGTACAGGGCTACTCAAAACTCAACAGAGTTCAATCGCATACAGGCCCTGCTGCGCGATATGGGTCCGGCGCCTACTATGGAGGAGATAGCGCGCAGCGGCAAGCGCACTTCGTCGAGCCGCCAGTATCCGGAGGATTCCAGGCTTGAGCAGCGCGTGCAGCTTCCTTCTTCCAGTTACCGGACATATACGGGCGGGAATCTCTTCCGGGTAAGCGTGCCCGACAACTGGCGTGAATTCTCGGACAGCAACTCGGTCACCTTTGCCCCGCAGGGCGCATACGGTAATTATCAGGGGCAGCCGGTCTTTACACACGGCGCAGTAGTCGGAGTGGTGCGGACCGGGAGCAACGACTTGCGTCAGGCCTCCGACCAGTATATCAGCGCGTTGCTGCAATCGAACCCGTACCTTAATGCGCAGTCAAACTATCGCCGGGGCTCCATTGATGGTCGCAGCGCTCTCTCGATGACACTTTCAGGCGTCTCGAACGTGACGCGGCGCTCTGAGATAGTAACCGTTTATACGACGATGCTGCGAAACGGCGATCTGTTCTATCTGATCACTGTGACGCCGCGCGACGACTCAGGGCAGTTTAACCGGGCGTTTCAAAACATAATTCGCTCAGTCAATTTGAACGCCTGATCGAGCCACAAGAGAAGCGACAGGATTAACAGGATCGACCGCAAAGAGATAAGCCAAGACGCCGATTCGATTCTCTTGTCAATCCTGTAAATCCTGTCCATCTCACTACCCGCGCGGGCGCACGGCGATAAATGCCGTCTGCCCCCGGCGGTTGATAAGCAGGAGCAAGGGGCGGCCTCCTGCCTGATCTATTGCCGCTTGAAGCTCATCGACGGACCCGACGGGCTGGCGGTTCGCCTCTGCGATCACGTCTCCCTGCCTGATGCCGGATTCTGCCGCCGGGCTTGACGGCTCGACCGACGTTACGACAAGCCCCTGTGTGTTGCTGTCGAGACCGAGCTGAGATGCGAGTTCGGGCGTGAGCGGCTGTACGCTCACGCCCAGCCTGCCGCGCGTTGAGCCTTGATCCTCCTGCTGCGGGTTCGGGCGGCTGGTACTCGCTGAAAGCTCACCAAGCGCCGCTCGCACCTCCTGCTCCCGGCCATCGCGAAGAATTGTCAGCGTCACTTCCGTGCCGGGCGCCTTGCTTGCGATGCTGTTGCGCAATGTATTGGGCGAGTCGATCTGCTCTCCATTTATCGATACCAGTATGTCGCCCCTGCGAATACCGGCGCGCTCGGCGGCACTGCCGGGCACAACCGAATTGACTATGACGCCGCGCGCTTCCGAAAGGCCGAGGCTTTGAGCGATCTCGCTCGTCACCTGCTGCACGGTTACGCCGAGCTGGCCGCGACGGACGCTGCCGGACTTGATGAGCTGCTCCATCACGTTGCGCGCCATGTTGGAAGGGATGGCGAATCCTATCCCTATGTTGCCTCCCGTAGGGGATAAGATTTGAGAGTTGACCCCTATCATCTCTCCGTTGGTGCTGACGAGCGCGCCGCCCGAGTTGCCCTGGTTGATAGGCGCGTCGGTCTGAAGAAAATCCTCGAAGCTGCCGTCGCTCAGCCCTGTCGAGCGCCCCTTTGCGCTTATTATCCCGGCTGTGACGGTCTGCCCGACCCCGAGCGGATTTCCGACAGCCAGAACCACATCGCCCGTGCGCACGCGATCAGAGTCGCCCAGGGCGAGGACGGGCAGACCGCTCGCATTCACCTTCAGGACGGCCAGATCGCTCGGCGGGTCTGTGCCGACGACCGTCGCGTCGAAGACCTTGTTCTCGATCGTCTCCACCTTGATCTCTTCCGCGCCGTCTATGACATGATGGTTGGTCAGTATGTACCCGTCCTCGCTGACGATCACGCCAGACCCGAGCCCGCGCTGAACGCGCTCGCGCTGTTGCGGCGCGCCAAACCCGAAGCGGTCGCCGAAGAAGTCGCGGAAAAACGGGTCGTCAAGAAATGGATGTTGCTGCGGGGCGCGAACGCGCCGCTCCGAGCGTATAGTTACCACTGCGGGGGCGACCCGCTCGACCACCCCGGCGTAAGAGTCGACCGGCACAACGCTTTTGGTGATGGTCCCATCGTTTTCTCGCGTAGAGGTGATGTTGGAATCTCTCGTCTGACAGGCCCTGAATGTGAAGAACACGACGGCCAGCAAGACGACAAGTCCTATCAGGCTAGCGATCTGGGCTTTTCGGGTGAATCTTGTCTCAGGCTTCATATCCTCTCACGTCTTCCTCCTTAATCAGCGATCATCTTCATCATTCTTCAAATGGCTTTTAAGCGGGGTCAGCCAGCGCAGCGTGGCGAAGTTTATCAGGCTGAGCACAATGGCTATCTCATACCGGTCATAAGCGACAGCCGCCCCGATAGCGCCTGTGCTCCAGATGCTCGCAGCAGTAGCCGTTCCACGCACGCTGCCGCGATCCTTCAAGATGGCCCCTCCCCCTATGAATCCGATACCGGTGATCAATCCCTGGATTATACGCGCCTGGCTTTCGGGACTGCCGCCAAGCACTGTCCTTGATATGAGAATGTATCCGGCAGCCGCGATTGCGACAAGCGGAAAGGTTCTGAGTCCGGCGCTACGGGCCTCACGCTCGCGGTCCCACGCGACAGGCAACGCTATCAGGAATGCCGCTGCAAGCCTTGTCAGATGTGAAAAGATCGGCCACCAATCGATGAGAGGGAAATCCATGCTCAGCGGTCTCCTTCGATCCGCTGCCGGGCTTCGGGTTGAAGACCGTCCCGACTCTCCAGATATTCTGAACGGCTGATATCCCCCTCTCTGCTCCCCGTCACGTCGTGAAAGAGCACGACCGTGTGCGGATAGGGTAAGTCTATCCCTCCACGGTCGAGCGCCAGCTTTATGCCTGTAGCCACGCGGTCGCTCACCTTCAACACGTTGGCCTGATCCGATTCGACCCAGAAATATACCGTGAAGTTCACCGACGACGGGGCAAGCTCTGAGACATAGATCCAGGGCCCCGGATCATGCACCACGCCCTCGGTCTCACCGAGCGTGCGGTATATGGTTGCGCGAGCCTCTTCGATAGAGTCCGGATAGCCGATGCCTACTGTGAATCGCACGCGCCGAATGCCGTATGCGGTCCGCACGAGGATCGCGTTCGTATAGACGTCGCCGTTCGGCAGGACGGCCCGCTCTCCGTCGTAGGTCTTCAGACGCGTCGAGCGTATGTTGATCTCTTCGACCGTGCCTTCGTAGTCCTTCGTCCGAATCTGGTCGCCTACTCTAAAGGGCTGCCGCCAAAGTATGAGAATGCCTGCAAAGAAGTTCTGAAGTATGTCCCTGAAGGCGAACCCGATGGCGACCGACGTGATGCCAAGCCCGGCTACGAGGTCTCCCGGTCTGAAAGTGGGGAAGACGATGACGGCTCCCACGAGCACGCCTATGATGATAAGGATTCCTGATGCGAGCCGCCCCAGCAGGCTTGCAAGCGCGTCATCGAGGCGAGTGCGCTTGCCGGTTATAACGATGACCCGCCTCACTACGCGGGCGATTATGAGGAAGACTATGAAAGCGAGTATGGCGAAGACCAGGTACGGCATGCGGGCGAGAAACGATTCACCCAGTTCTGTAAGCGTGCGCCATACCACGCCCGCATCGAATGTCCCTGGTTCGCCGCCGGACGCAGATTGCTGGAGCATCGAAAAATGCATTGTTGGATGGCCGGACCTTGATCAGGTGACCGCTCTTCTCCCGCTGATCAGGTTCCAGATCAAGACTATTGCCGCGACGACGAGCAGCAGATGAATAAGCCCTCCGGCGATGTCCAGGAAAAAGCCGAGAAGCCACAAGACAAGAAGAATAACGAAGATCGTCCAGAGCATGCTCCCTCCAAACTCGGTGCTGTTTGTTGACGACGTCGGTTGAAGAAATCTTCCGGGCCAGCGGCTCAGGCGATGACCGGATGAAGTCTCGCTTCGCTCGATGCAATGAATTCAAGCGGGGAAGAGGCCGGTCACTATCTGGTCGCAATCG
>DASTET010000346.1:0-5611 GCA_035709445.1 Blastocatellia bacterium
AAGCCAGAAGCCAGAAGCCAGAAGCCGGAATCTCTCGATCCATATCTCGATTGCTGCCGGGTGAATGAAATCAGAATAGGCCCCGATCACTTTCTGGCTTCCGACTTCTGGCTTCTGGCTTCTCATCCCGCGAGGTAGAAAAAGACATCTTCGAAGAGCGCGTCGGGCATACCGGCGGTGATGCGAAGCTCGGCGGGGTGGCCTTCGGCGGTGAGGCGGCCCGCTCGCATGATGCCGACGCGATCGCTTATTCTTTCGACAAAGCTCATAACGTGCGAAGAGATGAGAAAAGACCTGCCCTCTTCTTTTTCGCTCTCTATGCGAAGTCGGAGCTTTCGCATCATCTCTACGTCAAGCCCGTTGAGCGGCTCATCCAGGATCAAGACTTCGGCGTTGCCGAGCATCGCCGCCGCAAGCCCTAGCTTTTTTCGCATGCCGAGCGAGTACCCGCCAACCAGCTTCTCCTGCGCGTGAGCAAGCTCGAAGAACTCTATCTCCTCCGGGATCTGCGAAGGGTCCGACTCTTTCAGACCCGCGACAAGCTCAAGGTACTCTCTGCCTGTGAGCCGCTCGTAGAGGATCAGCTCTTCCGGCAGGTAGCCCAGGTGCCGTTTTGTAGCGGGCAGACGATGCGCGAGGTCTTCGCCGCAAATGAAGACGCGGCCCGCGTCGGGCTCTGTGATCCCTACCATCATTCGTATAAGGGTCGATTTTCCCGCCCCGTTGCGACCTACGAGCGAATAGACCTCGCCCGGCAGAATCGCAAGCGACAATTCGTCGACCGCTACGATCTCGCCGTATCTCTTTGTAACCGATTCGACGGTTATGACGCTGCCGGTCAATCTCCCTCCGTCATCAGATAGTAGCGCGTCCTTGCGCGCCCGCGCGCTGTGAGCGAATGCATCGTATAACCGTAGATCATCAGCCCGACCGGCCAGAGCATCGCCGCGAGTATCCCCGCTCCCATACCTATTGTGACCATAGTGATGATCGCAAGCCCCGGTTGAGCGGGCATCTCGAACGAAAGCGAGCCTGCTATCGAGCTTACCAGCCACCATATCGCCACGCACTCGGCAAAGAGCGGTATCGAATACGACCACGGCGCTTGCCCGGTCATCATGCCTGCAAGCCAGGCGAGCGCCGGGGCGGGCATGCTTACTATTCGCGCATACCAGAGCTTGGCCTGCCATATGTCGAGGCCCGTCGTCCCCACCGCGCGCTCGACCCACATCAGCGGCAGCTCATAGGCTACAAGCACGGGCAGCAGCGCCACAAGCGTTATGCTCACCGCTGCGCAGGCAATCTTGATCGCAAGCGCCGCAGGGAGCCACGTCCCATCGAGATAGCTGTAATCGACGGGCGGCGGCGGAAGAAGACCGGTCGTCAGCGCGACGACCAGACCTGATACCCAGAGCGCGGCAAGCCCCGATACGACATAGACCGCCGATGAGAACGCCCTCAAAGTAAGCTGAAGATCGCGCCCAAGCTCGGCGGCAACGAGCGGACCCAGCCTGCGTGAAAATGTTCGCGCGCTAAAAATGTTCCAGCGGCCATGCACTTGAAGCCGCCGGGCGTATTCGGTGTCAGATGCGCGCCATCTTTCGTGCGAGCGATAAACGATCAGGTAAAGCAAAGCCGCCCATAGCAAGCCGGCCAGCAACACCGGCAGCCGGATCACTTCGGGCATAAGGCCAGGTCTCAAAGCCTGCAAGAGCAACGCCCCGTCCAGCACGACCGATGGCGCGATGACCGTCAATGCGCCGAAGGCCGCCGCAATCGTCCGGGTGTGATTCAAATGAATCCAGCCGAGAGCGGCAAAGGTCTCTGTGAGCGCCGTCACGGCTATGAATAAGATCATCGCCGGAAACCTTTGCGAAGCTCTCAGCTCGCCGCCGCCGATCAAAAGCCATGATGAGAGGAGCAGCACCGCCATCACCGAGGTCCGAAGCAGGCGGCTCGCGAGCGCCGCGTTGAGGTGAGTGCTCGTCCGAACCGGCAGCGCCTCAGCGTATGATTCCGGCCTGCGTATGTGATACAGCTCGGTGGTGGCCTGCGACAGGCTGAGTCCGGTAAGGCAGAGCGCGAACGCCGTTGCCACGAGCAGCGCCATTTGAGGCGACGGCTGCCAGACGGCGATGTTGTCTCCGAGACGGGAAAGCGTGAGATAACTCATGCCGAGAATGACGGGCGTCAGTATCATCCAGATATAGGCATGCTCGCGCGCCCATCGCAACTGGGAGCGAACGTTTGCGCCGATCAGTAGCAGTGTCTTACTCATCAGGAAGGATGAAACCACAGATGAACACCGATGAACACGGATATCGGGCATCTATTCTCATCTGTGTTTATCCGTGTTCATCTGCGGTTCCTGTTCTCATTTGATGTCGAGCAATTCGACTTCAAAGATGAGTGTGGCATTTGGTGGAATCTTCGGAGGGCTTCCCGTCACCCCGTACCCGAGATGGGGGGGGATGATGAGCTTGCGTTTGCCTCCTATCTTCATGGACGCAAGCCCCTCATCCCATCCCTTGATCACCGATCCCGTGCCCAGAACAAAAGGGAAAGGCCGGTTTTTATCGACCGAGCTGTCGAACTTCATCCCGTTTTCGAGCGTGCCGGTATAATGCACAGTGACGGTCTGCCCCCTTTGCGGGGTTGGCCCCGTGCCTTCGACCAGATCGACGTACTTCAATCCCGACGGCGTGGTCGTCGTTTCGTTCCCGCTGCCGGTAACCTGGCTTTCGCCGCCTCCGCTTTGAAGCAGCACGTAAGCCAGGGCGGCGACTCCGAGCGCGACGAGGGCCACAATTGCGATCATTCGCGTCTTCTGGCCGGACTTCCGGCCGGGGTAAGACATTCTGTTTGACGGCCCGCGCTTTTTACCTTTTCTCTTGCGGCTCTGCGGCAAGGTCTCTGCTCCTCCTGTCGTTTAAGGATTATTGTTCTTCTTATGCCGGTCGAACCAGCCGCCTATGTAAGATATCTTCGCCATCCAGTGGCTTGGCCGCCGGCGTATGCCGTGAGGCTCGCCGGGCACGCGGACAAGGAGCGATTCCACGCCGAGCAGCTTGAGCGCCTGATAGTACTGCTCCGACTCGGACATCGGCGTCCGGTAGTCCTCTTCGCCCGTCAGCACCATGGTCGGCGTCTTCACGTTCTTGATCACCGATAGCAGCGAGCGTTTCTCGTAATGCTCGACGTTGTCCCACGGGAGGCCGGGGAACCAGTACTTGCTGACGAAGGCCGAGATGTCTGCCGTCAGCACGAAGCTGTACCAGTTGATCACGGGATAGACAGTGACCGCCGCGCGAAAGCGGTCCGTCCGCCCTATCATCCAGCAGGTCAGGACGCCGCCGCCGCTGCCGCCCGTCACGAAGAGGTTGTCCGTGTCTATGTAGCCTTTGGCGATCATCGCATCGACGCCTGAGTTGAGATCGTAGAAATCATCGCCAGGATACTTGTGATGAATCAGGTTCCCGAACTCGCCGCCGTAGCTCGTGCTGCCTCGCGGGTTGGTGTAGAGCACGACGTAATCCCTGGCGGCCCACACCTGCTTCTCGAAATCGAAGCGGTCGCCGTAGTTGGCAAACGGCCCGCCGTGGATTTCGAGCACGAGCGGGTACTTCTTCGAAGGGTTGAAGTCGGGAGGCTTGATGATCCAGCCGTGAATCTTTCGCTTGTCGAGCGAAGACTCGTACCATATCTCTTCGACCGCGCCCAGCTTCTTTCCGGCAAAGAGGTCTTCGTTGACCGAGGTGATGACCTTTGTCGTAGCATTGGAGGTCGAGCCTACGGCCACGTCGGACGGAACATCGGGGCGGCTGTAGTTGAATGCGAATGCGCCCGTCCTGCTGACGGAATACCCGCCGCCGCCATAGGCGCTCCCGCTCCCGCCCAGGTTATCGGCAAGCTTCTTCAACTTGCCGTCGAGCGAATAAAAACCGAGCTTCGAATTGCCCTGGTCGTCATAGACGAAGAATATCCCGCTGCCGTCGGCTGCCCATCGCGGATTCACTACATCTCTGTCGAGCGTCGCCGAAAGCAGCCTCGAATTGCTCCCGTCGCGGTTCATGACGTAGAGCCGCGTCACCTGGTAGCCCTGATACTTGTCGTCGAACCCGACATAGGCGATCTGTTTTCCGTCGGGGGAGACCGCAGGCGAGTTGTCCGGGCCTTTCCGGCTCGTGAGCGGGCGCACTGCCGCGTCGGCTACAGAGAACTCGAAGATCTCTGTATCGAGCGGCTCAAGCTCATAATCGTTTCTGCGATTGGCCGACATAAGCAGGTGCTTGCCGTCGGGCGTCCAGACGGCGTCGCTGCTGCGAAAGGCCGGCCCCCCGTGTTGAAAGTTCCCCGATGAAATCTGGCGCGGCGTGCCGCCCTCGTCGGGTATGACGAACAGGTGAGTGTATCCGGGCTTGAGATAGCCCGGCCCGTTGAAGCGGTATACGAGCTTGTCGATGATCGCGGCCGGCTCGGCCCACTTCGCCCCGGGAGGAGGCGAGGGCAGATTGGCGACCTGCGGCGCGCGGTCGGGAACGAACGAAGTGAATGAGATATGTTTTCTATCGGGCGACCAGGCAAGCCCCGAAGGCGGATACTGGAGGTTTGTGAGCCGGGCAGTCTGCCCCGTGTCCATCCACCGCATGTATATCTGGGGCGAGCCGTCCTGGTCCGAAACATAGATGATTCGATTCCCATCCGGCGACCATCGCGGCGAGCTGTCGCTTCGATTGCCGGTCGTGAGCGGGCGGTTGTCGCTGCCGTCGAAATTGATTATCCAGAGGTTCGAGTAGTTCCTGTCCGACATTATGTCGGCGAACTGGCGAACGTATATCACTCGACGGCCATCGGGAGAAATCTGCGGGTCGGAGACGAACTCAATGTTGAACGCGTCGGACGGCGTGAGCCTGTTCGAATTGCTTTGCGCCGCCGCCTGCGAAAGTCCGAAGACGAGCGCAAGGCATATAGCTGTGAACGCCTTTGATGAAAACTTGAGCATAATCCACCTCCCTTTTCTGTCACCCAGTTCATAGTGTCGCTTTGAGAAAGATTTTCCCGAACTATGAAACGTGCATAGAGAAGTGTCAAGGGGAAGAAGTCAGAAGACAGGAGTCAGAACAGGGGCCTTCTCATTTGCATCAGCCCTGTCGAGAAGGATGGAGTTGTCGCGGGCCGGTGATATAATCGCGGCAGATGAGGCATCACGCGATGAATCGGCAGGATAAACCTTTCGAGCCTGACCCGGTGATCGAGGCATACAAGAAGGACGTCGATCGCACATTGATCCGCGAGAACCTGCGACTCTCGGTCGAGCAGCGATTCGAGAAGCTGATGCGGTTGCAGCAGTTCGCCGAGGAGTTGCGGCGCGCGGGCCGCAATCAGGAGCTGCCGCGATGACCGACTTCCGGGCCCTTATTTCGTTGCTTGCCAATAGCTCGGTTGAGTTCATAATAGTCGGCGGCGCGGCGGCGACAGCACACGGCTCTGCTCGCCTGACCGATGATTTAGACATAGTCTACCGGCGCACTCCTGAAAACGTGACGCGGCTGGTTGATGCGCTCGCACAGTTTGACCCCTACCCGCGAGGCGCTCCGCCCGGTCTGCCTTT
>DASTET010000347.1:0-4531 GCA_035709445.1 Blastocatellia bacterium
TGAATGCGCCGTTGAGGACAAAGACCCCGTTTGCAGTATTCTCGACAGGGGCGATAAAGGTTTCGCCGCCCGGCAGGTTCCCCCAGGTGCCGAGCGGGATAATGCCTGTGCTCGTTATGGGAGAGCGTAACAGGCGGCCTATCTTGAATTCGAGATCGAACTCCTGGACCGGCTCTGCTATCTCATCGAGGATGTAGGACCGCAAGCGGACCACCTGGCCGAGGGTCAGAGCCAGGGCGAGATCATCGCATCTCGAGGTCGCTTGCTTGTAATCGATATTTACCGCGTGGGCCAGAAGCGACAGGTTGCCTCCCGGCATATGCCCGAAGCGTTTATCTCCATCCGTGCCGACCCTCAACAGTTGTGCCCTGTATGCTGTGCCGGGCACCTGGTTTGATAAACAGGTGATAATCCCCCTGGCGTTTGAAAGGGTCTCTCGATCTTCGAGACTTAAACCTTTATCGGGAGAAAAATCGGACTGCTCTTTTAAAGAGACCTGACGAGGTCGAATATCGAGGTTCAGCTCCTTTGCAGCTTCAAGCAATACCTGCGCAGTATCTGTTGTGGTCTCATCCCAGAACAGCGCCAGAACATCGCCAGGCTTCAAATCGACGCATTCAGCCAGCAGCTTCCGCGCGCCTACTCTGGCCAGGTCCATAAAATCGCTTCTTTGAGGTTGTTGCTCCATATGCTGCTCCCTTCCTTGCGGTCGCATCTGCTAAGTCTTCAGCTGTAAGGTCCTTCGGGTTGAACTCTATGAGATGCCTGACTCAGGATATCTCAATTAATCACACCAGGTCAGACTAGCTTAGTGAGTTTAACAACCGATTCATCCTTTTATGGTTTCCAATTCATTTAGTGCAGAGCCAATCTCTTTATCGCGCAAAGCAGGATGCTCAGATATTCAATACGGTCTTCTCAAAAGGTTTTGCGAGGATAGTAAAAGCCCCTCGAAATGTCAAGATGTAATATTAAACTCAAATTTTTGCGTCGCTCGATCTGCGACGCGGCGGTACTTACAGGCTCATCGCACAGCGCAGACCATAATCGCTATACTGGAATTCAGGCGGGATGCTGCTGCGCGCGGCGACACGTGTGATCTTGATCTGATGCCTCCACGAGCCGCCGCGAGAAGACCTGCGCGTTCCCGATTCGGGCCCTCGCGGGTTGCGCTCGGGAGAGCGATGATAAAAGTCCGCGCTATACCAATCCGAACACCATTCGTGAACATTCTCAGAAATGTCGTATAAACCGAACCCGTTCGGCGGTCGCTGACCCACTCGCTCCGGGCCGGTCTTCCACATCTCAAAATAGCGGGGCTGACTCTGCGGGGGCTCGTCGCCCCAGGTGTATAGCCTGCCCTTCAGACCGCCTCGCGCCGCCCGCTCCCACTCGGCCTCGGTCGGCAGCCGGTACGCCCTGCCTGTTCGTCCGGCAAGCCATAGACAGTATTCGTTTGCATCGAACCAGCTCACGCCTGTGACGGGCTGATCCGGATGATTGAAACGCGGGTCGAAGAATCCCGAAGTCGGCCTCAGCGATGTCTCCGCCAGGAACATACTATAAAGACGATTGGTAATGGCCGTGCGGGCGATGGCGAACCTGTCCAGCTCTACGCGATGCACGGGCGATTCGTCACCCGCCCCCTCGTCGCAGCCCATAAAAAATCCGCCTTCGGCTATCACGACCATCTCCGGCTCAAGACCCGGTATCGTTTGTGTCAGTAACTCCATAAGCTTGATTCTCTAGTCCGCCCCCCGTGTTTGACAACCTCTGTTACAAATCATTAACATTCCTGGTCAGACTCCCACAGAGGTGAATTGTATGCACATATCAAATACTGCCGAAACCTACTCAAATCAAAGGCGCGGGCTTCGAGGATATAACTTCGGGGTTAGAGTTTTTCTCTGCGCGATAATGCTCGCGCTTGCGCTTGCGACATCGACTTTAGCGCAGCAGGCGGGGATTGCGCCGCTTATCGACCGGGAGCTGTTTTTCGGCGACCCGGAGATATCCGGCGCGCAGCTTTCGCCCGACGGGAAGTTCATTGCGTTTATAAAACCTCTCGACGGCACTCGTAACATCTGGGTCAAGCGCACCGAAGAACCGTTCAGCGCGGCGCGCCCCGTCACGAACGATACGAAGCGCCCTATACCGGCATACTTCTGGAGCCAGGACGGCAAGTACATCCTCTTCGTGCAGGACCAGGGCGGCGATGAGAATTATAACGTCTATGCCGTAAGCCCAGGTGAGCGCCCCGCCGCCGGGCAACAGGTCCCGCCTTCGCGCAATCTGACGGATGTCAAGGGGGTCCGGGCCGCAATCTATGCCGTGCCCGAGACCGAGCCTGACGCGATCTATGTCGGTCTGAACGACCGCGACCCGGCCTGGCACGATCTGTACAGGGTCAGGATATCTACCGGCGAGCGCACGCTCCTGCGCAAGAACACGGAGCGCGTCGTGGCCTGGATATTCGATCTCAAGGACCAGCTCCGGCTTGCCCTCCGCTCGGCGGAAAACGGCGACACAGAGGTGCTGCGCGTCGACGCGGACGGGTTTAAAAAGGTCTACTCCTGCGACGTGTTCGAAAGATGCGGCCCCGTCCGATTTCATAAGGACGGCAGGCGCGTCTATATGGTCACGAACAAGGGCGAGGAGACAGACCTGATCCGGCTCATGCTCTTCGACCCTGCAACGAGCAAAGAGGAGCCGGTCGAATCCGACCCTTTGAATCGAGTCGACTTCGGCAACGCTTCGTTCTCCGATGTCACCGACGAGCTGATCGCCACGAGCTATGAAGATGAGAGGACGCGGATTTACTGGAAGGACAAATCCTTCGAAGCCGATTACAACCTCATAAAGAAGCGCCTGCCGGACGAAGAAATAGGTTTCGTATCGGGGACGAAAGACGAGCGGCTCTGGCTGGTCCGCGCAAGCAGCGACACGGAGCCGGGCGAGGTATATCTCTTCGACCGGGGGACGAAAAAGCTGACTCTACAGTACAGGCTCTACGAGAAGCTCCCGCGCGAGCACCTCGCGCCGATGAAGGCCATACGCTACAAGTCTTCCGACGGGCTCGAGATTCCGGCGTTCCTGACCCTGCCGAAAGGCGTTGCGGCGAAGGGGCTGCCGCTTGTCGTATTCCCGCACGGCGGGCCGTGGTTTCGCGACTCATGGGGTTATGACGCCTTCGCGCAGTTTCTAGCCAACCGTGGATACGCCGTGTTGCAGCCGAATTTTCGCGGTTCGACCGGATACGGCGAAAAGTTCCTGAACGCGAGCAACAATGAGTGGGGTCAGAAGATGCAGGACGACATCACGTGGGGCGTCAAGCATCTGGTCTCTGAGGGCATCGCCGATCCGAAACGTGTCGCCATCATGGGCGGGTCTTACGGCGGCTATGCGACGCTTGCCGGGCTCGCCTTCACGCCTGACGTTTATGCGGCTGGCGTTTCTATAGTAGGCCCGTCGAACCTTATCACGCTGCTCGAATCGATCCCGCCCTACTGGGAGGCGATTCGAAAGCTATTCACAGAGCGTATGGGCGACCCGGCGACACCTGAAGGCAAGGCTCAGCTTGAGCGGCAATCGCCCCTCAATTCGGCAAATAAGATAAAAGCGCCGCTGCTCGTGATACAGGGGGCGAACGATCCGCGCGTGAAGAAGGCCGAGTCGGATCAGATAGTCGTGGCCCTGCGCGAGCGCGGGTTCCCGGTCGAGTATCTGGTCGCGCCGGACGAGGGGCACGGGTTTGCCCGGCCCGTAAATAACATGGCGATGATAGCGGCGTCGGAAAAGTTCCTCGCCAAACATATCGGCGGGCGTTATCAGGAAACCATGAAGCCCGAGGTGGCCACGCGGCTGAAGGAGATCACCGTCGATGTCAAGGCGGTCGAGATGCCGAAGAAGATAGACGCGGCGTCGGTCGGGACACCGAAGCCTGCCGCCGACCTGCGGCCCGGTACGGCAACCTACAGCGCGAAGATCGAAGTGGGCGGCCAGACAATCCCCATGACCGTGACGAGCGAGATCAAAGAAGAGAACGGCGCGTGGGTCGTGACCGAATCGGCAAAGATGCAGATGGGTGATATAGTAGATCGAGCCGTTCTTGAAAAAGGGAGTCTCGTCCTGACCCGGCGCTCGATCAAGCAAGGCCCCATAGCGATAGAGCTTGAGTTCAAAAACAAAAAAGCGAGCGGCACGATGAATATGAGCGGGCAGGCACGCCCGATCTCTGTAGATTTAGGAGGGGCGCTGTTTGCCGACGGGGCGGGCGCGCACGACGTTTTAGCCTCGCTGCCGCTGGCGGAAGGCTACAGCGCTACCTTCCGCAACTTCGACGTGCAGACGCAGAAGGTCAAGCTGATGCAGATGAAGGTGGTCGGGGTTGAGAAGGTGACGGTCCCGGCAGGCACGTTCGATGCCTACAAGCTCGAAATCACCTCGGCTGAAGGCGAGGGAGGCAAGACGACCGTCTGGATAGACAAAGAGGGCCGAAAAGCCATCAAGACCATCGCGACCCTTCCGCAAA
>DASTET010000348.1:0-14718 GCA_035709445.1 Blastocatellia bacterium
GATTCATCCAACTCATTATCCTGCACCTCCTATGCATCTGTATCGGGGGGGATCACCAGTTGTTGTCCGACCTGTATTCTGTCGGGGTCTTTCAGCTTATCCCGGTTGGCGTAAAAAATACGCATGTATTCATTTGCGTCGCCATAGAACTGCTTGCTGATCTTCGACAACGTGTCGCCCGATTTTACGGTGTAGCTCTGGCCCTGCTGACTTTGCGCTGAGCCCTGCGCGGTCGCCTGACCGCCCTGACCGATAACGGCACTTTGCGCCGCGCTCTGGTTCACGCTTATGTCGGCAATAAGATCGTCGAGGTTCGGGTCGATCAGCTTGATCTGATCCCATATCTTATTTGCAGCATCCTGCGAAGGGGCGACCGCGCGGATTACAAGTTTGTTATTTTCGACGTGCAGGTTCCTGAGCTGAAGCTGTTGCTGATCGGCGAGGTTGAGCACCGATTGATACTTCTGCCGAAGCTCCTCGAACCTCTTCTGCGACTTTTCATCCTCGGATGCGCCGCGTCCAAACATTCTATCAAAGAGTCCCATTTCACCCTCCTTATCTCTATTTCTGGTGGTCTACTCATTGCGTCCACGTGCGAAAAGCGAGCACGGAGATAGCCAGAAGCGGGAGTTATGGTACGCTTTCAGGCTAATCGCGATCATCAACCCCTATAGGGGCAATCTCTATACCCGCTTTGTGTTAATCCATCAGGTGATTGATGTCATATATCGTAAATATACGAGTAATAAAGCAAGCGAATACCTCAAGATCTCAAGAGATAGCGGGAGCTTGTGTTAAAACACTTCAATACCAGGCAGAAAAGAGTACACACTCAAACATGAGATGCGACAGATGCAGTGAAACCTGGAGTGTAACTAAAAAGGTTACGATTGCCGAAGGGTTACCGATAATCTGCGTTGTAGCGGGCGGCAGCTCTCGCCGGTCTTAACTGTCTGTCTCATCGTATGAGAACAAGGGCCTGCCGCTTGTAAACCTCAGGGCCGTATCTACACCCGTCCCGGTGGTTTCTGTCCGCAGAACCTCACAGTCGAACCTCATCCAGACTAATCTGGAAAAAGGGAAACCGATTTCAAGTCTTATGTCAGACCCGACCTGAAGTTTGCAGGGTATGTTGCCCAGGGCACCCCTCGCGCTGATATTACGCAGCCTCCCAGTCAAGCTGAAAGCAGAACCTGACTGATCTGTGCCTTCAACCCTGATGGGCAGGTCCAGGCTGTACCTTTGCCACTGTCTGCGCTCTGTCAATTACCGACTCCCACTTAAGCGAGCTTCCTGCGCTCGATTTATGCCTTGATTTATTATGCAAATGGCTAATACTAATAAGTGGTCAATATTTACTTTATTGGATCATAAAGAACGTGCCATCCGGACGGAGCTTTCTGTTCTTATTTCTCTTGGCTTGGAGCGTACCTGACTCTGGTTGATTGCATCGTAGAGAGTAGTATGAGTAAGGGGCTCTGAGAAAGGTTGTCGTGTGGAAGAGAAAGACCGGAAGAAGACACTCGACGCAGTCGAGGCGCTGCTAAAGGACATGGAGCGGGAGCTGGCCGAGCGCGGCGATTTGACCGACGAAGACAAGGCGGCTATAGAGCGGCTGCTAGAGCTGTGCGACAGGGGTGAGATTTTACTCGCGCGAGATGAAGATTGATCGCTACAGCGACGGGCCCTGGAGTGCTTTGCTGCCTTACTCCTACCACGACGAAGCTCAACCAAACGTTTCCGGGTCGGGCTCGGCGAAGAACTCTTTATGAAGCGCCCTCACGACCGCTTCGACATCGCCCTCATCGATGACGAAGGTCAGGTTTATCTCGGATGCGCCCTGGCTGATCATGTTGACATTGGTTCGCGCTATCGCTTGAAAAAGTCTCGCGGCCACTCCCGGCGTGAATTTCAGGTTATCACCCACGACGCACACAATTGCCTTTCCGCCATCGACTGTCACTTCGCCTATCGCCTGGAGGTCGTTTGTAATGGCCTGTAGTCTCTCTGTGCTGTCGAGCGTTATCGAGACCGAGACTTCGGATGTGGTGACGACATCGACCGAGGTGTGGTGGCGCTCGAACACGTCGAAGATCGCGCGCAGAAACCCGTAAGCGAGCAGCATCCGAGTCGAGGTGACGTTGACGACGGTCACGCTGCGCTTGAACGATATCGATTTTATGAGATTGGCCGAGGGGCGAGGCGCGGCCACGATCAGCGTGCCTTCGCACGAAGGGTTACGAGTGTTGTATATATGCACCGGAACGCCCCTCTCAACGGCGGGCAGGACCGTGCTCGGATGTAATACCTTTGCGCCGAAGTAGGAGAGCTCCGCCGCTTCGGCGAAAGAGATCACGCGGATGCGCCGCGCATCGGGAACAACTCTGGGGTCGACCGTCATCAACCCGTCGACATCGGTCCATATCTCAATCGTCTCGGCTCCGAGCGCGGCACCTATGATCGCCGCCGTGTAATCGGACCCGCCTCGCCCGATAGTGGTCGTAATCCCGTCCGGCGTAGCCCCGATGAACCCCTGAGCGACCGGCACAACTCTTCGCTCAATCAACCGGGCGAGAGCCTCGCGGGTCCGGCGTTCGGTCTCGGGCATATCGGGCGCGGCTGACGTGAATTGATTATCGGTTATGATAAAGCTGCGAGAATCGACCATCTCGGCCGATACGCCGCGTTCGATGAACGTCGCCGCTATTATGAGCGATGAGAGCCGCTCGCCGAAAGATGCTATGGCATCCTGGCTGCGGACCGTAAGCTCGCCAAGCGTGGCAACCGAGCGGGCAAGGTTCTCCAGCTCGCCGAAAAGGTCTTTAATACTCGACTCAACCTGTTCGCTCGCCTCCGACCGCGCGAGCAGATCGCGCGCCGTTTCGAGGTGCCGCGCTCTCAGCTCAGCGATCAAACGCGACGCGTCATCAAACCGACGCTGCCCGGCTAGACGCGAGAGGGCGACCAGCGTATCGGTCACGCGAGCCATAGCCGACACGACTACGACGGGCGCGCGGTCTAAGCGTCCTCGCACGATCTCGGTCACCTGCTCGATGGCGGCGGCATCCTGTACCGATGTCCCGCCGAATTTCATAACTATCATCAGTCAACTCCAATTCAGTGGCCAGTGGTCAGTGGTCAGTATTTGATGGTTGTGCGAGATCATAGTTATTCGCGGCTGGAACTCATCAGCATCGTCGCCTAAAGCAAAACTGACCACTGACCACTGACCACTGGCCACTGATTTACCCGCACATGACCGAGCCCCCGTTCACATTGATGACTTCGCCCGTGATATGGCGGGCAAGGTCCGACGCGAGAAAAAGTATAGGCCCGGCCACATCGTCTGCAAGGGCCACGCGGCCAAGCGGAATGGCTTTGAGGATGTTCTCAATTTCGCGCGCGTCTTTCAATGGCGCGGCTGACATATCCGTCGCGACCCAGCCCGGGGCGACGGCGTTCACGGTTACGCCGTACGGTCCAAGCTCGGTCGCGACGGATTTGGTCAGAGAGATTATACCGCCCTTTGATGCCGCGTAGTGCGAGTGGAACGCTTCGCCGCGCTGTCCTGCCGTCGACGAGACTGTGATTATGCGTCCCGCGCGTTGGCGCTTCATCACCTGCGCGGCGAAATGGCAGCAGGCGTACACGCCTTTGAGATTTGCGTCTATCGTCTGCTGCCAGGTCTGCTCGTCGAGGGCGTCGACGGCGCCGCCGGTCCATATGCCTGCGTTCGCCACCACTACGTCTATGCGGTCGAACTCTTCGAGAGCGCGGTCGAATAACGCGCGAACGTCTTCGAAGCGGGATACGTCAGATTGAACGGCGATGGCGCGGACGCCGCGCGCGCGGGCCTCGACGACAACCGCGTGCGCCTGGGCTTCGTGCGCCGAGTAGTTCACGACGAGCGAAGCGCCCGCTTCGGCAAATCTCAAGGCCGTCGCCGCGCCTATGCCGCGCGACCCGCCCGTGATCAGCGCAATCCTGCCTTTAAGGTCGATCATAGCTCCCTCCCTTTAGCCGCCTGCGATGGCGGGGACTATAGAGAACTCGGCCCCGTCAGGCACCCTTGTCGCAAGGTTCTCAAGAAAGCGTATGTCTTCGCCTTCGACATAGATGTTGATGAATCGGCGCAGCTCGCCGCTCTCATCGCATATTCGCGAGCGAAAGCCGGGGTAACGCTCATCGAGAGAGTCTATGACGTCTTTTACCGTTCCGGCTTCAAGCTCCACTAGGTCGGCGTCTCCGGTCAGACGGCGCAGCGCGGTCGGGATGATAATCTTCAGTGACATTCGATCTCTCCTTTCTTTCAGGCTGTAACGGCAAGCCCATTGATGATCTCTTGAAATTGACTGAGGCGCGGCTCGATGGTTGCGGGAGGCGCAGACTCCACGGCCTCCTGCGTCTTCAGCCCGTTGCCGGTTATGGCTATGACCGTAAGCTCGCCCGGTTTGATTCGGCCCTCTTTGATCAGCTTGCAAGCGACGGCGACGGTGACTCCTCCGGCAGTCTCGGTGAAGATGCCTTCGGTCTCGGCGAGCAAACCGATAGCGGCGCGTATCTCCTGATCGGTCGCGTCGTCGGCCCAGCCCCGGCTCTGGTTGATGACGCCTGCCGCGTGATACCCGTCAGCGGGGTTACCTATGGCGAGCGATTTTGCGATAGTGGCGGGCTTGACCGGGCGGATGTCTGTCGAGCCGCGGCGGACGGCATCGACTATGGGGCTGCACCCGGCGGCCTGCGCTCCATAAAGACGTGTGCGGACCTCTTTATCGAGCAGACCGAGCAGCTCAAGCTCCCTGAGCCCTTTGTGAATCCTTGTGATGAGCGAGCCTCCGGCCATCGGTACAACGATGGCGTCGGGCGCTTGCCAGCCTAGCTGCTCGGCTATCTCGTAACCGAATGTCTTCGAGCCCTCGCCGTAAAAAGGTCTGAGATTGACGTTGACGAATCCCCAGGGGTATAGGTCCGCGATCTGGGTACAGAGGCGGTTCACGTCGTCATAGCTGCCGCGCACGGCTATCACCCGCGCGCCGTAGACTGAAGTCGCAACTATCTTGCTCGGCTCAAGATTATCGGGGATCAGTATATAAGCCGGCAGCCCGGCGGCTGCCGAGTTGGCGGCGACCGAGTTGGCCAGGTTTCCGGTCGAGGCGCAGCCTACCGCTTCGAGCCCGAACTCGCGCGCCTTGTTTATCGCCACGGCCGTCACCCTGTCCTTGAATGAGAGCGTCGGCGAGCTGACGCTGTCGTTTTTTATATAGAGCCGCTCGACGCCGAGCGCCCGCGCAAGACGGTCGGCGCGAACCAGCGGGGTCGAGCCTGTAGAGAGTCCAACCGCTGGTTCGCAATCAAGCGGGAGAAGTTCTCTATATCGCCAGATGCTCTTCTCGCGAGACGCTACTGCCGGGCGCGACAGCTTCTTGCTGATCGCTTCGTAATCGTATTCAATTTCAAGCGGCGCAAAACACTGATGGCATCCGGCTATGGGCTGCTTGGGATAAAGAGCGCCGCACTCGCGGCATTTCAAACCTTTGACATAACTCATCTGCTCACCTCCGTTTTGCAGGGCCGGAAAAAGAGAAAGCCCCGCGCTAAACTTGCGCGGGGCCTTACGGTCTTCTCCGGGCTGTTTAGCAGTTTTTTACGTGGAGCAAGTTGCCTTAAATCGCCACGCAACGAATTGCAAAAGATCAAAACGAAAAGCCCTGCGCTAAACCATCGCAGGGCTCTTAGAAATCCTCCAGCGGTTTAGCACATTTTTAACGTGGAGCAATCTGCTACAAATCACCACGTCCGGCTTTGGATGGCCCAAACTACACCCGCTCTGCTTCCCGTGTCAAGCAAAATATTTTGAATCGAGATTACGAGATTACAGGTTTCAGCTAAACTAAAGTCATTTACTTTAAATTTACAACTAAGGTCTTGACTGAGGAAATGAGGTAATGCTATTCTGGCGGCCTGTTTGGATCTCTTAAAGGCTTATGATCAGCAAAATGAGTTGTAATTGTTGCATCTGTTGTAGCGCGCCAGGGGCGCGCGGCGCGAAGCCTTTAGTTGAGGTTCATCCAGACCAAACCTGAGCTTAAAACTCAAGTAAGAGCTATCAAGAACCCGCTATCGGCTTCGCGCCGGTGGCGGGTTCTTAGTTTTTGGCCTGTTTGAGAGGCGGTCTGTGACGGATCGGGGAGAAAGAAGCGGCAAGGTCTATTTGATCGGCGCCGGGCCGGGAGATGCGAAGCTGCTCACATTAAAGGCGGTCGAGGCGCTCGCGGAAAGCGACTCGATTGTCTATGACTATCTGGTCAACCCCGAAGTGCTCGCGCATGCAAAACGCGGCGTCGAGCTGATCTATGCAGGCAAGCGGGCGGGAATGGAGTCCACGCCGCAATACGAGATCAACCGATTACTGATAGAGCAGGCGCGCGCGGGCCGCACCGTCGCCCGTTTGAAAGGCGGCGACCCGTTCATATTCGGGCGCGGAGGCGAAGAGGCAGAGGCACTGGCCGAAGCGGGCGTGCGGTGGGAAGTGATACCGGGCATATCGGCGGGCGTGGCCGCCGCCGCTTACGCGGGCATCCCGCTTACACATCGCGATTATGCTTCTTCGGTCGCATTCGTCACGGGTCGAGACGGTCTTACTGCCCGCGACGGTATCGACTGGAAGGCCGCCGCGCGAGCCGCCGATACTCTCGTGATTTTTATGTGCGCGGAAACGGTCGCAAA
Source organism: Blastocatellia bacterium (assembly GCA_035709445.1). GTDB lineage: Bacteria > Acidobacteriota > Blastocatellia > UBA7656 > UBA7656 > DASTET01. The sequence goes on from DASTET010000348.1 coordinate 6,727, forward strand.
GATCGCCCGCGCGCTCATAGAGAATGGCCGGCGGCCTGCGACTCCAATCGCCATCATTCGATGGGCCACTTACCCTTACCAGGAAGTCTATTCAGGCACTCTTGAAGATATAGCCGAACGGGGCGAAAGCGACGATGCGGGCCGGATAAAGATAAAGCCCCCGGCCATTGCCGTCGTGGGAGAGGTCGTCTCGCTCAGGAGCAGGCTGCGATGGTTCGGCTGCGAATCGCAGTACACGGTCGGCGAAGCGACGGCGAGCGCTATCGAAGGTTAAACGGAGGGATTCGATGTCACACTCTTCACACGCATCCAAGGGCTCGATAAGCGTCGATCGAATCGAAGAGGCATCGGCGCGGATGGAAGCCGCCGCGCCGCAAGAGGTGATCGCCTGGGCCTTTGATGAGTTCCGCGATTGCGCGGCAATCGCAACGGGATTCGGAGCCGAAGGCGTGGCTTTGATCGATATAGCAGTAAAGATAAACCCTCGTCCGAATGTTTTCTTCATCGACACGGCGTTTCTCTTCCCCGAAACATACGATCTGCGCCGCCGCATCGAGCAACATTACGGCTTCGAGATACGGGCGGTCAAAACCGACCTCACGCCCGCAGGCCAGGAAGAGGCGTTCGGGCCTGAGTTATGGATGCGCGACCCCGATCTTTGCTGCCGGTTGAGAAAGCTTGAGCCGCTCAAAGAGGCGCTGGCCGGGCTCGATTGCTGGATAACCGCGATCCGCCGCGACCAGACCGATGCTCGCAAGAGGTCTCGCAGGATCGAGTGGGACTACCGCTGGGGGATTGTAAAGATCAACCCGCTCGCCGGGTGGTCGAGAAAAGATGTGTGGGATTACATAAGAGAGAACAGAGTGCCTTACAACCCGCTGCACGAGCGCGGCTATCCGAGCATCGGCTGCACGCACTGCACGCGGGCGGTCAGAGAAGGCGAAGATGAGCGCGCGGGGCGATGGCCGGGCCGGGCGAAGACCGAATGCGGGCTGCATCTGCCCGCCTCTCCGGTCGAGCCCGCCATGATCGGGCCGACAGGTTTTTGAAGTCTTACAGGTTTCGTCGCGCGGCTGCCGGTGCGCAATGGAGTTTTTGTGCTCGCCGCTGCCATTTCGCCCACAGGGCAGTCGCGCGACGATGATCCGCTTTGATCGCCTTGATCGGGCCGGAGTTGAAGTCATGAACAAGATAGAAGAGATCAAGCGACGCAAGGACGGGCTGGACGTGCTTGGCGACATCTACCGCTATTCTAAGCTCGGCCCGCAAACGATCACGCCCGATGACGAGCCGCTGTTTCGATGGTACGGCATATACAGCCAGCGCCCTGCTGAAGATGGTTTCTTCATGGTCCGCATACGCATCCCCGGAGGCGATCTCACTCCGGCGCAGCTCCGCCTGATAGCCGCGCTAGCCGACGAGCACGGGCGCGGGCTTGCCGACATCACCGTCAGACAGAACATACAGCTTCACTGGGTGAGGATCGAAAGCCTTGCCGACATACTCGACCGGCTCCGCGAAGCGGGGCTATCGACTACGGAAGCGTGCGGCGATTGCGTGCGCAACATCCTGAACTGCCCCGTGTCGGGAGTAGATGAGAGCGAGCTGTACGATACGACCGCGCTCGTCCGCGAGGTGAACGATTTTTTTGTAGGCAACCGGGACTTCTCCAATCTGCCACGCAAATTCAAGATCGCCATAACGGGCTGCGCCGTGCGGTGCGTCTATCCGGAGATCAACGACATAGGCATATTCGCTGTGCGCGAGGAGGGCCGCACACTTTTCCGCGCGCGAATCGGCGGCGGTCTATCTACGACGCCGCGATTCTCAAAAGACCTCGAAATCCTGATGGAGCCGGAAGAGGTCGTAGATCTGTGCGGGGCGGTCGCTTCGGTCTTTCGCGACGAAGGCAACCGTGAGAATCGCAAGCGCGCGCGGTTGAAATTCCTGATAGAGAAATGGGAGATTCCTCGATTTCGCGCAGAGGTTGAAGCGAGGCTTGGCCGTAGTCTCCGGCGGTCGAAGCAGCCGGAAGCTGCTCCCATTATCAAGCGCGACCGCTCGCATCTTGGGATACATCGTCAGCGCGAGGCGGGGCTTTACTACGCCGGAATCTCAATCCTCGGAGGGCGCACTTCGGCGAGCGACCTTGCGCGGCTTGCCGCGGTCGCCGAAGAGTATGGCAGCGGGCGAATGCGTACCACCAACACGCAGAACATCGTGCTGCTCGATATAGACGAGCGACGCCTTGTCGCGCTCAGACGCGATCTCAAGGCAGGCGGGTTCGATTGCGAGCCTTCGTGGTCGCGCAAGGCCGTCATCGCCTGCACCGGGATACAGTTTTGCAAGCTGGCCATAGCCGAGACCAAGAACCGGGCCGCCGAGCTGAGCAGCCATCTTGAGCAGACGATCAATCTGGATGATTCGGTGCGAATAAGCGTGACGGGTTGCCCGAACTCATGCGGCCAGCACCATATTTGCGACGTGGGGCTCGAAGGCTCGGTCACTACTATCGACGGGGTCAAGCGCGAGACGTTTCAGGTCTTTTTAGGCGGAGGGGTAGGCGCGCACGAAACCTTCGGGCGCAGGATCGGCGTGCGCGTGCCTTCGGAACAGGTTGCCGAATCGCTCGCCCGGCTCTTTGCGCAGTACAAAGAGGGCCGCATCGGCTCGGAGACATTTCAGGAGTTCTGCCTGCGACACAGCGATAAAGAGCTTGCCCGGTATATGACAGAATCAGAAGCCAGAAGCCAGAAGCCAGAAGCCAGAATCTCTTGCGAATTATCTCGATCATTGCAAAGTGGAAGAAATCCGAAATCAACCTCAACTGGCTTCTGACTTCTGGCTTCTGGCTTCTTACCATCGATCCCCTTTCTTGACACCCTATACCCGCTTTGTTAGAGTCGCCAGCCAGCTAACAATCCGCTCGCGTTTTGCTTTCAACAGTTTAGCTAGGACGGATTAGGTCATATTAGTACGGCGCAATACGGTTTTATGACCTGAATATTGCAAATCCAGATGGGTTTATTAGGTGGGATAGAACAAGGGTAATTTGCCCTCAGAGCAGTTTTCACTTCCGGCATCTGCGCCTCAAGCGCATCTCAGCTTGAAATAGGCCGGTTTACGCTTCACGGCGGGCCATCGTAGAACTCGTTACTCATATCATACCTGCGGCGCTACAGCGTGCCGGTGATGGTCAAGAATCCGAAGGAGGTCAATATAGCGGCTGATGGGGGGCAGCAGGTGAATGCCATGAAAGTGGAGGAATGAGCCAAGCCCATCTTTAAGGTAATCGCCTTAAATTCTGAATAATTGTGGCCTGGATTGCGTCTATTGAGCATCAGGTCATCATTCCCGGTAAATCCCATAATATAGATTGATACAGTGCTGATTCGATTGAAACTAAAGCCGGGGAGGGTATAAAAGTAAGGCTTGAAACGGGGAGCGATTATCTCTTGGGCTCGATGTTGCTCACGAGGGTCCGGTGATGCCACAGTCCTTGTGAGAACTCCCAGTGATCGCTCTAATAGAATCAGCGTCATTCCTTGCCAAATTTGTCTCAAAACGGGGTTTTCACATAGCCTGGCCATCCCTTAGCCCACTCGCCTCCTCGTGCCAATTATTTTCTTGCCTCTACAAGATGACCGGATTCTTCGTCACTCTGTATCTCCTTAGTTATTGATTACCGCGTATCGTTTTCACTCACGCTCGCTCATAGAAAAAGCCCCTACTTTAAATGTATTTAGACATCAAAATTGTGCTATGCTGGGACTACCTACTTTGGTAGCCTCCCCGCAGATGGACGCTTAGTGAATTAGTGGGAGGACACTCCCTTACCATGTCCTGGAAGATACTCGTTGTTGAGGATGACGACGACAGCCGCGATCTGCTTGTGATGCTTCTCGATCTTCATGGCTTCAACATCGTCACCGGCGTAGATGGTCGTGAGGGTCTTATTGTGGCTGAGGCCGAACACCCGGACCTCATTATCACAGACCTCCAGATGCCACACCTCGATGGTATCGAGATGATTAGATTGCTGCGCCAGCACTCGCTATTGAGTACGATCCCTATTCTTGTCCTCACGGCTTGCGGCAATGTTGAAACAGCGAATGCGGTCATGGCCGGGGCTGATCAGGCTATGACAAAGCCAATCGAGTTCAAGCCTCTGATGAGTTGTATCGAGGATTTGCTCGGCTCCGGCGAGAGTCTAAAACATTCTCACTGTTGAGATTATCAAGTATTGCCTTTATTAACACTCGTCCTTGCATTAGCTCGTTGAGAGCAGCGGACTCATCTTTTAGCTCCGACGGATCGGTGTGCGTGTCAAGTCTCTCTCTCAGAGCTTCTGCCTTAGCTTCCAGCTCAGCATCCAGCGCAAGAAGGGCTTCTTTGCTGTGGACATTCATGGCTCTCCTTCTCCCAAGGCAGCCAATTGCTTGCTTGTAGAGTGAGTCAGTTCTTCTATGGTTTCTACCAGGACTTGAATGCCTGTCGGCTTTGTGAGATAGCCCTGTGCGCCAGCCTCCATCCCCCGTCGTATATCGGATTCACAAGCCGCGCCTGAGTAGAAGAGAATCGGGGTGTGCGTATCGAAGCGGCGAATCTGCTTGCACAGCTCAACACCGCTCCCCTTCTCGTACCAGTTGTCTAGAAGCATTAAATCAAAGCCCCCCCGCCTGGCTAGACCCAGACCATCGGTTGCAGTGCTGGCCATTACCACCTCATAGCCTGCCTGTTCGAGCAAGAGGGTCATCATCTCGCGCGATTCCTCATCATCTTCCACACACAATACTCGCATCTCGCTTGCTCCTGACTCTTACAACCGACAACACTCAAATAGTTTGGAGGGAGCACAGATTTTATCAGACAACAGAGTGGTCTTCCGTGCGCTTTCGCACATAGCGATTACTGAGGAATCTAAACGCCCAGAAAGCTGTCGTACTCGGCTTTGATGATGCTGTAGCATTTGCAAGCGGCTGCTTCCAGGCCCTCGCGGTTGAGGATCGTCAGATGACCACGGCTGTAGGAAATTAGTTTCTTTCTCTGGAGCGCACGCGCAGCGTTTGTGACGCCTTCGCGCCGCACTCCTAACATATCAGAGAGGAACTGCTGCGTGATTGGAAACTCGTCAGATCCTCTGCGGTCGCGTGTCATCAGTAACCACCGCGCGAGCCGTGCTTCTACAACATGGAAGCGGTTACAGGCAGCTGATTGGGCTATCTGCATCATCAAGGCGTGGGTGTGGCGATTCAGCAACCTATGAAATGAACCATCGGCTCTCATCTGTTTACGAAGCGCCGCGGCCTTCATTCTCATGGCAGTACCTTCTCCCTGCACAAGGGCGCGGTTGGGCGATGTTTTAACCCCCAACAGGACCGAGTGGCCAACCATCCCTTCATTGCCTGTGATACCTACTTCGAGCGTCGAGCGGTCTTCAACCGTGGAGAGCAAAGATACGATTGAATCATTAGGGAAATAGACGTATTGGATTTGTTCACCAGGCTCGTAGAGCACCTCTGCGAAAGGCAGGCTGACCTGCTCCAGGTGAGTAACAATTCGTTTATAGTCTTTTGTTGGCAGGGCCGCCAGAAGACGATTCTCAATTCGAGTGCGCGAGTCATCGGAAAGGGTCATTTTGAGCCTCCTTGCTCCAGTCGTGTTTAGAAAAACAACTGACGGCACAAGGAGTAAGCCTGTCGGCCTGACTCGTTCCCGATGTCGAGAGGTGAATTGTCTAAGAATCTTCAGGGATAGTATATCACGAATCACAAGAATGAGTGTTTGCGCTATGTCGCATAGAGTGGAAGCCGGTGAAGAAGGGCCGACGACAACACCTAGCCAAGTAAGCGATCATACTCGTCTTTAACAACCTTATAACACTCGCAGACTGTTGCTTCCAGGCCCTCGCGGTTGAGGATCGTGATGCGGCCACGAGCGTACTTTATGAGTCCTTCAGCCTGGAGATGACCGGCAGCGTAGGTGACGCCTTCGCGCCGCACGCCCAGCATATTGGCAATAAGTTCCTGGGTCATTTTCAACTCGTCCGACTGTAAACGGTCGTGGCTTAACAGCAGCCAGCGGCAGAGTTGCTGTTCGATAGGGTGGAGGCGATTGCAGACGGCAGTCTGCGAGATTTGAGTGATTAGAGCCTGTGTATAGCGCAGAAGCAAGAGTTGAAACTGCCCGGCCCGTATGAACTCATCTCGAAGCGCCTGAGCCTTCATCCTGAGGGTAAGGCCCGCGCTCTGGACGATTGCGCGGTTGGGAGTGGTGTCGCCCCCCATAAACAGTGCGATGCCGACCACGCCTTCATTGCCGACGACGCCTATCTCGGCAGACGAGCCGTTTTCCATGGTGTAGAGCAGCGAGATGATCGAGGAGGTGGGGAAAAAGACGTGCTTGAGTTGCTTGCCGGACTCGTAGATAGGCTCACCGAGCGAAAAGGAGACGGACTCAAGGTGAGGAAGGATGCGCTGATACTCCTCATCGGGCAGAGAGGCGAGAAGATGGTTCTCGATGAGATCATTGTTTTGCTGAACTGGCAAAGTGATCCTCCCTAATTCGGTCGTGACTGGAAAAACAACAGAGTTTGAAAGAAGCACCATCACCATTTGGACCAATCCGATGTCGAAAGAAAAACCTTCTGGGAACAGCCACAAAGTGAATAATGCTCGGAAGAATATAGCACAATGTGCGGTGACACACACATTAAAATGACGGGGCTGAGCATCTACACATAAAGTAAAGAGCACTCCTGGGGATGTGCGACATAACCGGAGAGGCAGTGGATAGAAACGGCAAAGGGGAAGGCATTAGGACATACTAGACAACCAAGCAGATGAGACCCAGCTTTATAAGTAAATACCCATCCTGTCCGAGACGGAATTCTGCTATTGCACGATTTCACTTGTGGGAACAATTGCTCTCATGGGCGGTATGCGGGGTGTAACGGTATATAAGAAAGTACACCCCTGAAGTGAACTGGGGGCGAGTTTGAGTCACTGATAGATTCAACTGTCTATTCCAGCGCCCCCTTCCCCATCTGCGCGACCTGCGGCGCAGAAGCGTGCCGGTAACGGTCAATAAAACGAAGCAGGGAAAGATTGCGGCTGATGGCGGGGCAGCTTGCTGATCAAGTCTCAAGCTTCATCGAAAAGACCCGCCTGTAATTTCCTTCTAGATGGCGGGCGAGCCTTCTTGTTATTGGTCTCAGATGCAGCGCGTTGCTCTCGTATGCGTTCGAGCAATACCGATGCGGGTTCGTCGTTCGGGGCTTGCGGCACAAGCTCGCCGCGAAAGGCTTTTGCCAGGATTGATTGCGCGAGCTTATCAACATAGTCTTTTGCTTTGTTGTACCGCGATTCGATCTGCTCAGCGAGTTTGAAAAGCTTCTCGACGCGCTGCACGATTGCTTGTTGTTCATCGAATGGCGGGATGCATATTGGAATTGTTTTTATAAGATCAAGGCTCATAAATGGTTGTGCTCCCCCCCTCGAAATCCTGTCAAAGAGAAGAGGTTTTAGATAAAGTTGATGAAATTCTAGATACTCTCCCATCAATACCTCTTGTAGAGGTTTTAATAGAGCTATATTTTTCATGCTAAATTCATAATCAACTCTGACCATTGCAGGTGTAGCTGTGCCAGCGCCTATATTTACAATTACGACATCCCCCTTTGGGGGATTACACCTGTTGAAGATTGATCTGTGAATCTCTTCCGACAAAAACAATGAGTTCTGAAAATCTATCTGGCGATCTTTTATATGTTTTGCAGTTATGAATGGAACCCCTAAAATGATGGGTTTCGGCGTATCATGAGTTCCATCTGTAATCTTCGTACAAACTCTACCTAGTGCAGTTTCAAGAAACATTTTGTTTGAGGTGCTCATAATGCTCGCACCTGAAATAGTCACAGACTCGTTTTATCAATTCTTCAGCCGTCAGCTTTCGCTCTGGCTCGACAACCGCTCGCTTGCCGTGTACCCAATG
>DASTET010000349.1:0-2403 GCA_035709445.1 Blastocatellia bacterium
TCCCGGAGCGACCGTGGCTCTCACCAACATAAGGGGGCAGATAGGGCACGGCAAGGTCAAGGTCAAAGCCAACAATAAGCTCGTAATCAACAAGGTCGAAGAGGCGGACCTGGCCGACGGCGCGACGGTTACGGTGACCAACCCCGACGGCTTCACATCCGTATCGACCCAGGTGTCGATCACGCTTGCCGATGACGCCCGCCTGACGGCAGGCGATGTCAGGACCATCATAGCGCAGGCGGTCGCGCAGGCCGAGGCCAGCAGTTTCAGGGCTACCATAGCCGTCGTCGATAGCGAAGGAAACTCGCTCGCCATATTTACGATGAACGGCGCGGAGCCGAGAGTAGACGTCGGCGCATCATTCGCCGATGGGGGGCAGGTCAAGTCCTGCATAGACCGCCCGCTCGGCGAGTGCGGGCTGGAAGGTCTAAGAAAGAACAGAGACAGGATCCCATCCTGTTTCGCCGCGCTGTCGAAGGCTGTGACAGGCTCCTTCCTGAGCAGCCAGGGGCATGCCTTCAGCACCCGCACCGCAAGCTTCATCGTGCAGGAGAACTTTCCGCCCGGCGTTACCTTTCAGCCGAGCGGCCCGCTTTTCGGGGTGCAGTTCTCGCAGCTCCTGTGCAGCGACGTCAACGCCAGATCACCGCTCGGGCTGTCAGCCGACCCGGGAGGCATCCCGATCTATAAGAACGGGATCAAGGTCGGCGGCATAGGGATTGAAGGCGACGGCAGATACACGCTCGACCCAAATCCGAGAGACTTCGACATACCTGTCGAAGAGGTAGTCGCGCTTGCAGCCGTGCGCGGATTCGAAGCGCCGTCAGGAGTGACGGGCGACAAGATCGTCGTAAACGGCATACGCTTCCCTTACGTCAACGCGCAGATGCCGCCTGCCGTCGCCACGCAGCCGTTCGACCGGCTTCGCGGCACGCTCGGCGGGCTTTGCACGGACCTGGGGCTTGCGCCTCCGGAGGTTCGCGGCGCGCAGCTATCGAGATTCAGAGTAGTAGATATCGACGGCTCCGGCCCCGTGCCGCCCGGGAGAGTCGACAATCGCTTCTTCCCATTTAAATCCAGTGAATTCAATGGAGGGCTTACGGCATCCGAAGTCAGGACGTTACTCACGCAGGGGGCGTTCCAGGCGTTCCTGACCAGGGCGGCCATCCGCCAGCCGCTCAACAGCCTCACCGAGGTAAACCTCACCGTCAGTGATGTCGACGGCACTATACTCGGCATCTTCAGCACCATTGACGCTCCCATATTCGGTTTCGATGTGTCCGCTCAAAAGGGCCGAACCGCAGCCTTCCTCTCAAATCCGGCGGCAGGCAGGCTGGTCCGCCAGGCGGGCTTTGGTAATTATGCCGACGCGGGAGCCGCAGACGGCATCAATCTCGATGGATCCATCGCCTTCAGCGATAGGGCGGGAGGGTTCCTCAGCCGTCCTTTCTTCCCCGACGGAATAAATGGAAACCCGCACGGGCCGTTCTCAAAACCCATCGATGAGTTCAGTCCTTTCAACGACGGGATGCAGTTGGACATACTGCTCCCCGAATACTTCGGCATAGTGGTCCGTGTGCTCAGGGGCGAGCTTCCTTTGTCAGCTCTCTCCAATCCGCTCACGCCGCCGTGTACTCCGCAGGCGTTGAGCGGGGTCGCTAACGGCACTCAAATCTTTCCGGGCAGCGTGCCGCTTTATAAGAACGGACGACTCGCCGGAGGTCTTGGAATAAGCGGCGACGGCGTGGACCAGGACGACATCATAGCAACGACCGGCGCGACAGGGTTCTTACCCCCGCCGGAGATCCGCTCCGACCGCTTCTTCGTGCGGGGAATAAGGCTGCCGTTTACGAAGTTCCCGCGCCATCCGAACCGGTGATGCGGCGTCCCGATGCGCATACAAAAAGGGGAGGTGAGTTTAACACTCACCTCCCCTTTAAACTTTGCGTTGCTTTCTCGTTTATTTCTCGACGATGTCACCCTTCATCGGGCCGAGCGCCCCGAGAAGCTCGTTCTTCTCCGTCTCGCCGACGTTGAAGTGATCGAGCGCCTTTACGAGGTCTTCGACCAGAGCATTGAAGTCCGCTTCACTGACGCCCATGCCTTTATGAGCGGTCTTCATGTCCATGCCCTTGTACTTGCAGGGCCCGCCGCTCGCCTGGCAAATCTGGTCGATCAGGTTCTTCTTCAGCTTGGCGACACGCTTGGGGTCTTTCGCCGTGTCGGCAAAGAATTTGTTGATTCTATCGTCGGCCACAACATTGGCAACGAATTGATCGACGACCGCCGAAATAGCCTTTTTTCCGCCCAGACGCGAATAAAGCGATTTCTGCTTGTCGCCTTTCTTCATCTTGTCGTCGCGCGGCGTCGCATACGATGGGGTTGCGGCAACCGAGCCGAACG
>DASTET010000350.1:0-2904 GCA_035709445.1 Blastocatellia bacterium
TGAGAGGTGCGCGACGATGTGGCGATTCCGAGCCCGCCCGCAAAGCCCGTATCGAGCGACATACGCTCGAAATCCAGTTCGCAGCTCTGGAAGGGGAGCAGCCGCACCGAGCCCTGATCGAGCAGGCCCTTTGGGAGCTTCGATTGAAGCTCTTCATCCAGCTTCGTAGACCATGCGATCTGCCCCATCGCGTCCGTCACATAGCCGAGCATCCACAGCTCGTCTTCTATGGGGCGGCCCGCGCTCAGATAGATCCGGCTGCTGAGATTCAGCCCGGCCATCTCCGCCCTGTTGAATATGAACGAGGTATAAACCCATCCCCCGGCCTTGAACGCTCCGCCCGGCCCGAAGGGTGAGGCAGCCCGTCGCGATGAGTAGCTCCCCTGGTGTATCGTGTGCTCGGCGGAGAAGATGTTGCCGGTCCTGCCCTTTATCATAAGATAGGCGAAGTTCTTGACCGAGCGCGCCGTGTTTTCGATGGTGATCGAGCCGCCTCTCTTTATGTCGGCGCGAGAGCAGTCGATGTGATTCGATATGCTCGCAGGCGCGGTCGGCTTCGCCTCCAGGTTGAGGCTGAGCAGAGAAGTCTCGAAGGGGGCGAGGCGATAGGGCTGTTCGATGCGGCTCGCGCCGTCCGGCGAATATACGGTTATCCTCCCTTCGCTCACCGCTTCGTACGGGTTGAAGATGGAGAGCGTGCACGAGAACTCTTCGAGGCTCGGGAAAGGCATGCTCGAATAGAAGGTCTCCGCCTGCTGCAACTGTAACGGGTCGGGATGAGCGTGCAGCATATCGAAGCTCCCCCCGTAATTCCAACGGACATAGACGGCGCTAAAAAGATCGCTCACAAAGGCGGGCCGTTTGCCCCTTGCCCACATGCGAACTCTCAGACCGCCCCAGAACTGTCGACCCGCTCCGACGAGTTCACTGCACTTGATGACGGTAGTGCGCATGGCCGGGACGTTTATGCGGAGCGGCTTTTTGCCGCCCTCTTTGCCCGCCGGCTTTCCCTTTGAATCGTAAAGAGTGATCTCATAATCGGTGGAATGAGACGGATCGCCGTGCCCCTCTATACCGTCGAAAGATGCGGATGTGAGAATGATCTCGGTGTGGAGAGAGATTGCGGGGTCTTCGATAACGAGCGGGGCGCACGCGCTCAGCCAGCAGCCGTTACTTTCACGAGCGAGGTGGCCCTTCGCAGGCCGAGGCGCGAAGGGTATCGCGGTCATGGCGATAGACGAGGAGAGAGTAGAGAAGAACTCTCTCCGGCTGATCTGCTTCATTTGCTTGCCTCCCTGTGATGCGAGGCTTGCGGTTAAGTCGATCTGCTATCGATCAGGGCTTTTTGCCGGTAGCCTCGCGCAACTGGCGTACAGCCTCTCTCACCTGCGCGGCGTTCGGCGCATCGGGAAGATCGCGGAGATATGTCTCGAATGCGACGAGCGCCTTCTCATAATCCTTCTTCTGAAAATAGAGCTGTCCGAGCACTATCTGCGCGCCCGGCATCTTCGACCCGCGAAGCTCGTAGGCGCGCAGCAGCGGTTTTTCGGCCTCGTCGAGATTGCCCGCCTGAAGCAGCGCGAGGCCGAAGTTGAAGAGCGCCTCGGCGTTATCCGGCTCCGCCGCCGTCGCTTCACGCAGCGTCGTGACGGCGGCGTCGAATTTGCCCTGGCGTATCTGCATCAATCCGAGCTTGGTCTTCAGATCGACCACATCGAGGCCTTTACTTTCCAGGGCCTTTGTCAGCACGGTCTCGGCCTCGGCCCATTGTTGGGATTCGATCAGCGCCTCGATGAGCGGCGCATAGACCCCGGACGAATTCGGGAAGCGTTGTTGATATTTTAAAAGCTCATCGGCTGCCTCTTTGTACCGGCCCTGCCTGTTGAGCAACAGGGCAAGGTTGATATAAGGAAGGTCGATCTGATCGTTGATCTTTATGGCCTCTTTGAGCGTCGCTTCGGCAAGGTCGTTTTTACCGAGCTTCATATAGAGGACGCCGAGATCGCTGTGCGCGGTGAAATATTTCTTCTCGGCGGCGATGGCCTGTTTGAGAGGCTCGACAGCCTGCTCATATTTTTCTTCCTTTATGAGGGCGAGCGCCGCCTGGTATTTCTCTCGGGCTTTTTGCGAGACGTTGCTGTCGACGTCGGGGGCTGCGACCGTGGAAGCAGGGGGCTGCGCAGCCGTTTTTAATGGCCTTAGCTGTATGCTTATGTTTGCCGCTATTGCCCTGGTATCGAACGTCCTGCTGGTCGTGTCGTAGGTCTGGCCGTCGGAGTCGATGGTGATGGTAAAGACCCCGGAGATATTTGGCAGCACGATCCGCCCGTTCGAATCGGAAAAAAAGACCTCGGTCCGCATCCCGTTGTTGTAGGTGAGGGTGAACCTTATGGCGCGGGCGGGCGGCGACCCGTTCGGCATGAATATCTGGCCTACAAGCTCTCTTTGAGCGTTTGCTATAACCGGCAAGATAGTCAACACACAAATGACAAGCAATCCGATGCGACGCATTGTTTCTCCTTTATAAATCGCCTGGCGCGCAAAGCGCCCTGGCTTGATATTAAAGATGTACAGAAAACCTTGTCCCTGAAACTCTGGACAATCCGACCGTAGAACAGAGAGAAAGTGCACTCTCAACGGTCGACGAATGAGCAACGAACTCTGTGTTTCCGAAGATGCGGCGATTCTACCAGATTCATCTTTGATTACAAAGCGCATCCGCGAGGCGCAGGGGCAGAAGGAGACGCAGAGGACCGAATGGCACTTCGGGTGCAATTCCGGCCCGGTTCGGGTATATTCCTTTTAGCCGGTGGGCGCGAAACAGGCTTATATATCAGCAGAGCTTTCGAACAAGCTGCGCCTTGATAGACAAAGAGACAAAGACCGTCTTCACGCGAGACCCTC
>DASTET010000351.1:0-4152 GCA_035709445.1 Blastocatellia bacterium
CCCGACCCCTGACCCCTGATCATGGTGCCGACAGAGATAAAAAAGACGGGCCCGCAAGAGATCACCGTGAATTGGGATGACGGCCACACGAGCGTCTATACGCCCAGACACCTGCGGAGTGAATGCACCTGCGCAAACTGCGTGAGCGAGATAACCGGGATGCGCATACTCGACCCGGCGACGGTCGCCGAAGATATCACCGTGACAGGTGCGGAGCACGTAGGCCGATACGGCGTGAGGTTCGTCTTCAGCGACCGTCACAGGGATGGAATTTATACCTGGGAGCGGCTGCGCGAGCTTTGCCGGTGCGACGAGTGTCGCAGAGGAAGAGAATCCGAATAAAGGAGCTGATTCATGAGTCTACGCCTGACATCTATTCTGATCGCGTTTGTCGTTTTCGTGAGCGGGCCGCTCGCGGTTGCGGGGACGAACGGCAAGAACAAAGAAGAGGCCGTCGCTTCGATAGAGAAGCGCAAGGCAGAGCTGATAGACCTGAGCGATCAGGTATGGTCCTTTGCCGAGACGGCGCTCGGCGAGACGCGGTCTTCCAGGCTGCTGGCCGACTATGCCGAAAAGCAGGGTTTCAAGGTAGAGAGGGGAGTGGCCGGGATGCCCACGGCCTTCGTAGCGACCTACGGGCAGGGCCGCCCTATCATAGGAATCCTCGGCGAGTACGATGCGCTGCCGGGTCTTTCGCAGAAGGCCGCGACAACCAAAGAGGCTTTGCAGCCGGGCGGGGCGGGACACGGCTGCGGCCATAATCTGTTCGGCGCGGCGAGCCTCGGCGCGGCCGTTGCCATAAAAGAGCTGATCGCCGCAGGCAAGCTCAAAGGGACCATACGCTTTTACGGGACGCCGGCTGAAGAGGCCGTGGGCGGCAAGGTCTATATGGCGCGCGACGGGCTGTTTAATGATCTCGATGTCTGTATCGCCTGGCACCCGGCTGACGAGACGCGCGCCGATACCCAGAGCACGCAGGCCATCGTCGATTTTATCGTCGAGTTCAAAGGCAAATCGGCGCACGCGGCGTTCGACCCCTGGAACGGTCGCAGCGCCGTCGACGGGCTTGAGCTTTTCACTCACGGGTTGAACATGCTGCGCGAGCATGTGAGGCCGTCTGTCAGAATACACTACACGATACAGAAAGGCGGAGACGTGCCGAACGTCATCCCCGAATACGCGAAGCTGTGGTGCTGGGTGCGCGATTCGAAGCGCACAGGGGTCGACGAGGTCTTGAATCGGGTCCGCCAGATAGCACAGGGAGCGGCCCTGATGGCCGGGGTCGAATCGAAGCTGACGGTACAGGCAGGCGATTACGAGATGCTAGTCAACATGGCGGGCGCGCGTCTCATAAACTCGAACCTCGAATGGCTCGGCGCTATCGAGTACACAAATGAAGAGCAGCAGTTTGCCCGCGCGCTGCAGCGAGAGACCGGGGTGGCCCAAAAGGGGGTCAACGGCAAGCCGCAACCGCTCGAAGAGCCGAGGCCGGACCCGCCCGGCGGCTCTACGGACGTGGGCGACGTAAGCTGGGTAGTCCCGACGCTGCACCTTTCAGTCGCGACCGCGCCCGAAGGGACTCCCTGGCACGCGTGGCCGGTCGTCGCCTGCGCCAGGATGTCCATAGGGCATAAAGGGATGGTCTATGCGGCGAAGGCGCTTGCGGCCACGATGATCGATCTGTTTGAAGACGCCCGCGCCCGCGAGACCATACAGGCCGAGTTCAAGGAGAAGACTAAAGGCCATGTCTATAAGCCTTACATAGGCGACGGCCCTCCCCCCGTGCCGAAATAAGTCTATCGAGTCTGGCGAGTCGAGCGTCTAGCGAGTCCCGCTCGTGACGGCGCTGATTATCTAGGATTAGCTCATTTATGCGAGGTCTGACTTTAGAGCGACTCGCCAGACTCGCGACTCGCCAGACTCGATAGACTGTTTCTGACTCGCTAGACTCGCCAGACTCGTTATTGCTATATTTCGTTTTTGAGATGAACTCGCGCGTTTTAGTTCTCAACGCCTCGTTCGAGCCTATCAACGTATGTACGGTACGTCGCGCTATCGTGCTTATTCTTAAGGGCATTGCTCATGCTGAAGAGAGCAGCAATTCTCAGTGGCTGCACGCGGCGCGATTTTCGATGCCTGCGCCGTCCGTGATAAGGCTGGTCGAGTACATACATATCCCATTCGAGCGAAAGAGTCTGTCGCGCAAGAATATACTGCTGCGCGATCACAACACGTGCCAGTACTGCGGCCACGTCTTTACGCCGCAGGACCTGACGCTCGATCACATAATACCGCGCTCGCGGGGCGGGGATTCGACCTGGGACAATCTGGTCACCTGCTGTCGCTCGTGCAATAACCGCAAAGGGGACCGCTCTCCTGAAGCCGCAGGGATGCGGCTGCTCAAGCGACCTCAGGCTTACAACCTCCACGTCAACCGCCAGATCATACGTTATCTCGGACGAGCAGATGAGTCCTGGAGAAAGTACCTCTTTTATTGATTTTCGATCTTCGGGTCTGGCATCGATGCGAAGTCTATAATCTTGAGGGGCTTGACGGGCGTTTCTTTAACCTTCAATATAAACGCACTGAGCCAGGAAGCGTGGCCGGCCTGAGACGCGAAACGACACTTATAAAAGCGAGGACATAAGCGATCTTTTGCCTGATGAATATAACTGAGTGATGAACCTATTCTTTGAGGCCGTCTACGAATTACAGGAAGCAACACTGATGGCAGGCCGCGCTTTCAGGCGCGCCCTCTCTCGGCCCTATTACCTGCGCGAGATAATAATCCAGATGGATATCATCGGCGTCGGATCGCTGATGATCATAGTGCTCACAGGGGTCTTCACCGGCGGGGTCCTGGCGCTTCAGACTTCGAGCACGCTAAAGACCTTCGGCGCGACGGGCGTGACGGGGCAGCTCGTAATGACTTCAATGGTGCGAGAGATGGGGCCGGTGCTCGCGTCGCTTATGCTCGCGGGGCGAGTCGGCTCGGCCATCGCCGCAGAGCTGGGCTCGATGGTGGTCTCCGAACAGGTCGATGCGATGCGCGCGCTCGGCACCGACCCGATAAAGAAGCTGGTCTGGCCGAGGCTGTTCGCGCTGATGGTGATGACGCCCGCGCTCACGCTCATAGCCGACATAGTGGGCGCGGTGGGCGGCTGGGCCGTTGCGAGCGCGCTGATGAACGTGGCCAGCTCCGTCTATATAGGCTCGGCAAAGGATGCGCTCACCTACAACGACATAATCGGCGGCCTCATGAAGCCGGTCGTATTCGGCTTTATCATAGCCATAGTGAGCTGCCGCGCGGGGCTGCGCACTCACGGCGGGACGGTGGGGGTGGGCCGCTCTACGACCCAGGCGGTGGTCCTGTCTGATATATTGATTCTTGCGGCGGACTTCTTCCTGTCGCGCCTTATACTGGCATTCAGTTAGACTATGAGCAGCGAGATAAACAGCGCAATCGAATTCAAAGATGTTACGATGGCCTATGATGATCGCGTCATCCTGGACAGCGTGAGCTTTATCGTCAATCCGGGCGAGACGAAGATCGTGATGGGCGGATCGGGCACCGGCAAATCGACCATACTGAAGCTCGTGCTCGGATTGATAAAGCCCGTCTCCGGAAGGATACTCATCGATGGCGAGGACATAACCGATTACAGCGAGCGCGAGATGACCGAGGTCCGCCAGAAGATCGGCATGGTCTTTCAAGACGGGGCGCTGTTTGACTCGCTCTCGGTCTATGAGAACGTCGGCTACAGGCTCTTCGAGCAGGGCGTGAAAGAGCCCGAGGTGGTGGAGGTTGTGCGCAGAATGCTGCGGTTCGTCAACATGGAGCAGGCCATGTACATGATGCCGTCGGAGCTGTCGGGCGGCATGCGGCGCAGGGTCGGCATAGCCCGCGCGCTCGCGGGCAACCCGAAGCTCGTGCTCTTTGACGAGCCGACGGCGGGGCTCGACCCCATCACGGCCCGCGCCATACTCGAGCTGGCCGTAAAACTGCGCGACCTGGAAGGGGTCAGCTCTATATTCGTCACTCACAGAATCGAAGATATAATACTCATGTCATCGACGCTTGCCACGATAGACGAGAACGGCGAGGTCATATTCCAGCAAGAGAGCGGAAACTTTTGCCTGGTCAATACCCGG
>DASTET010000352.1:0-4255 GCA_035709445.1 Blastocatellia bacterium
TCGGCCATTCTCAAAGAGACTTCAGCAAACCTGGGCGAATCGGGATACCTCTGTTGAAACTCGCGCCCGGCTTCTACGGCCAGGCGATGCTCGCCGAGCGAGGAGAAGACGTTGATTATTCCTAGATACATTTCGCCGAGGTATCTCGACTGCGCGTACTCCTGCTTGAACGAAGTGAATATGCGATGAGCGAATGCACGATTGAAATACCCGGCGGCGGCCTGCTCCTGTGTGGCGAACTCCTGCGCCGGGTCGGTCCCCGAAAGTATCAAAGAGAGGACTCCGTTCATAAATCCGGGGTGCTGATCGACCTCCGCCACATCGCGATAAAAAGAGAGTTCGCCAGCGGCCACGCGCGTCGGAGCGCCAGCAGCATCGAGCATCACCTTGAATAGTCGATAAAGCGCCTCCTCGCGCTGCGGGCTTCGCGGCTCTAGCCCGCCCGCAAGATAGAGCGTGTAGAGATACCGTGACGATTGATCATAATGCCCTATCGATGCGTACAGCCCGGCCACGGTCTCAAGCTCGCGCGTGGTCCAGGACTGGCGGGCGCCTGACGACTCTGACGAGCGGCGGGTTTCAAGCTGAGCGAGCAACCGAGAGGCATATTCGTTATTCCCTTCGTATGCGAAGAGGCTGAAGAGACGCGCGACGGTCTGGAGATCGGTCGCGCCGCCTCGAACCCGTTCCTGCAATCCGCGCCGGACGATGCGGTATTGCCCGAAGCGGCGCAACAGGTCGTAATAATCGGCCGCGACGGCGCGAGGCCACAGCGGATCGAATGCCGTCGAGTAGACCTCCTGCGCAGCGCGGCGGTCGCCCGTTGTTTCGAGTATCGCCGCGCGGGTCTTCAGAAAATATGAGAGCTCTTCCGGGAACTTCGGTTGAAACGAAGCGAGCACGGATAGGGCCTCGCGGTACTCTTTAGCAAGCGTGAGCTCTTCGACATAGTCTTTGACCGGCTGCACATTCGACGGGTCAGCCGAAACAAGCTCGGCGAAGAAGTCCGCCGGTTTGAACTCGGCGAGCGAGCGAGAGCGCACAAGCTCTGCCGCACGCTTATAGATAGGGGCGCGCTCGCCCGGCGGCAGCGCGCGCGCCAGCTCCTGAAGCGTGCGGACTTCATCCGGGTAGAGAGAGCGGTTGTGATAGAAGGCGGCCAGGCGGCGGAGCGCGTCCGGCGAGCGGCGTTTCAGCTCGACATACTGGCGCATCTCGGCTGCGGCTTTATCAAACTGGCCGAGCTTTTCTGCAAGCCTCGCCGAGTGCAGGCGCAGCCGCGCATCCTTCGGGTACTGAGACTCGAGCGCGGCCACCCGGTCCAGCGCGACTGCGTAGGGCCGCATCACCGAGGCGTTTACCCCGAAGAACTCTTCGTTCGTATAGAGGGCTTCGTCGACGGCAGATTGCGGAGCGCGGTTCGGGTCGGCGGGTCTGGTCGGCGCGACGGAAGCTGCTCGCTGCGCCGGCGCCGGTCTCTGGCGTCCAGCCGGTTGCCTGGCCGATGTATTGGCTCGCCGGGGGACCGCCTTTTGAGCCGCAATAAAGGTGGCAGTCGCTATAGAGGCGACCGCAAACAGAATCACAAGCGCCAGGTATACTCGTTTGCTCATAAAGACCACCTGTAAAGGTCAAAGGTCACTTCAACAACGCCTTATTAAAAAGCAACTACTCAAGCCAACGCCTTCTTCTCGGGCTAAAGATGGTTTGATCAACTCATTGCCATTCAACCAGCCGTCTTCATCCGATGTAACCGCTTTTCAACCCTCCACCTATGTCATTCCTGTTCAGTCAGCCGTTTTAACACCGCTGCTGTTCGACAGCCGATTCAATAATCGCCGCCTTTATTCTGAGCGTGTACTTGCCATCTCGCCCGATCCGCTGCTGTTCTCAAAATCGAGGTGAACATTGACGGGACGATCCGGTTCAATCAGCCGCTTTATCCATGTCCGCCACTGTCCAATCAGCCGCTTCAACATCGCTCCTGTCGGAACAATCGCTTCAACGCCGCTCGTATCCTAACAATCGCTTTAGCGTCGTTCCTGTCCGAGCAACCACATTAGCGTCGCTCGTGTCCGAACAATCGCTTTATGCAGGCCCGCTGTTTTTCAAGCAGCCGCGTAAACGCGGCTTACGCGCAGCGCAGATAGGCCAGCCGTTTTACGGCTGGTTTCCAGTTGCCGCTCAAGTCAGCCCGTTTTAACGGGCTTCTCCAGCGGCTTCAGCCCTCTCCAATCGCTCGGCAACGGTCCCTCTCTCATGGTGTTGCTTCTGGTTTTGTATGTACTTAATTACCCACTCCATATCCTTTGTCCCAAAGCTCACGATGCCGTAGCCAGCTTGCCATTCAAGCAGTTTTCGGTTTGCTACCCGGTGATTGACATGGTGTGCGCTCGCTCCCTTCAACTCACCTATCCATTTGCTGATTAACAAAGTCGGAGAGATACTTACAGCCAGATGAACATGGTTTTCCGTTCCTCCAATAGAGTGAAATCTCACCCCCTCAGTCCGCAAAATGCGGTGCTGTAAAAACCGATGCAGCGGGGTTTCAATCTCATCCTTCAATACAGGCGCGCTCTGTTTAGTGTGCCAGACTATGTGCAGATTGATCTCGGCATAAACGTTGCGCGGCATGCTAAAGCTCTCGGAGAAGGCCGTTAAAACGGCCTCGGATAATCTGCATATCCTCCTACTACCAGCCGTAAAACGGCTGGCCTATCTGCGCTGCGCGTAAGCCGCGTTTACGCGGCTCGTAACACGTTCGATTCTTCCGTTATGTGCTTCCTCTACTCCCAGTACTTTCGATTCTTCCGTTATGTGCTTCCTCTATTTCCGGTACTTTCGATTCTTCCGTTATGTGCTTGCTCGTTTCCCGGTACTTTCGATTCTTCCATTACGTGTTTGCTCTTTCAAAGCACGCTCGCTATTTCTGTTACGTGTCTGCTCTTTTCATAGCAGATGCGATTTTCAATAAGTGTTCTCTTCGCATAATGCCTCAAGTTGCCCCATTGGCTCTTTATCAATAACAAGCATCAGGCTCGATCCTTTCATCCTGTGCCCAGATAGTCTCGAAGACATATTCCATTTAATTTCCTATCACCTCTATATACAGCTCAGTCACGCTTGAGTTGTGCGCGAAGTCTTCGGCGGTTATCTGTACTGTGTATGTCCCTGAGGGTAGCCCTGCCGGGATGTGTAAATGCCCGGTGCTCGCCTTCGCCTTGTCGTCCCAGACTACGGGGATGGGCAACGCTCCGAATATTCGCGCCGCTATCGTGCGCGTGTCTCTATCGGCGCGGACCGTGATCATAAGGTCTTCGCCTGCGCGCGCGATTGTCTTGCTGAGCGTCGCATTCAGCCGGGGCGGCCGGCTGTCGATGATGAAGCTCTTCTCTTCCTGGTAGGCCCGGCCCTGCCGGTCGACGAGTATCAGCCTGCAATAATAGATGCCGTCGGCCATCTCGCGCGGCGCGATGAAGCGCGTCTGCCATATGTCTTCGTCTTTGATGTATTCGAGCCTGCGCGTCAAACCGAACGGGAAGACGGCCGTCACCTCAGTGATCGATTCATCGGCGCGGACCCTAACAACAGGATCGCCCGGTCGTATCACTCGCGGGCGAAGCAGCGAGCGCGGCGCTGCCAGAAAAGATGTATATGGCGTCACGAACTTGTACTTTTTCGAGAGCGCGATGATCTCGTCAATCGCCTCTCTGGTCTCGCCGTTAAGCGCGATCTCCCGGAGCAGCGCATCGACGCGCGCGCGCGCCCAGAGTCGAGGCACATGCGGGTGCGAATCGTCTCTCACGGGAAGCTCGACCTGTCGGCTGAGCTGCACCTGACGGCCCGAGGCGTTGCCCGTTACGGTGAGCGCGGCAGGGCCGGGGCGGCGATAACGGCCCACGAAGCTCAGCCGCGCGCCATCATATGTGGTGGTGTCGTAATCGGGATAGACCTGATAGAAATTGGTTGAGTCGGGATTCTGAAGCCTCAGCAGATCGATAGGGTCTCGGCCTATCTTGCTCACGAACGCTTTCAGCCTGAATGAAAGGTCGTCCGTTTCGCGCGTCCAGTCGAAATATCCGCGCGACGCTCGGGCAAGCTCGCCGAGGAGTCTCAGGTTTGTGTCCGAGCCTATGCCGAAGACATAGAGCCGAGCCCGCGCGTTTGCCTCATTGGCTTTTTGAAATCGCTCGACGATTGCGCGAGTGCGGGTGGTCGAGAGCGTCGTATTGCCGTCGGTGATCAGCACTATCGA
>DASTET010000353.1:0-9264 GCA_035709445.1 Blastocatellia bacterium
ATATAAAGAAGATCATCGATGAGAACAAGAAGGCTAGCTGCCGGTTCTCGGTCGCGGCAAACCCGGAGTTCCTGCGCGAAGGCGCGGCCATCAACGATTTCATGCGGCCAGACCGCGTGGTGATCGGCTGCACCGACGAAGAGGCGGTCGAGATACTAAAAGACCTCTACCGGCCGCTCTACCTGATCGAGACCCCCTTCGTCATCACAACCCCCGCCTCGGCGGAGATGATAAAGTACGCTTCGAATACTTTTCTCGCGACCAAGATATCTTTCATAAACGAGATCGCAAACCTCTGCGACCTGCTCGGGGCCGACGTTCACGATGTGTCGCGCGGCATGGGCATGGACAAGAGGATAGGCTCGAAGTTCCTGCATCCCGGCCCCGGCTTTGGCGGGAGCTGTTTCCCGAAAGACGTGCGCGCGCTTGCGGCGCTGGCCAGGCAATCCGGGTATGAGTTGAAGCTGGCGAACGCAGTCCTCGAAGTCAACGATCAGCAGATCGCTTCGGCAATAAACCGCATAAAGCGGGCGCTGCCGGACCTCAGCGAGAAGACGGTCGGCTTGCTTGGGCTCTCGTTCAAGCCTGAGACGGATGATCTGAGAGAAGCTCCCTCGCTCACGATAATAAACGACCTTCTCGCGGCAGGCGCGACCGTGCGCGCTTATGACCCTGCCGCAATGGAGCCTGCGCGCCAGATGATAAATCATGTCATCTTCTGCGAAGACGAGTACGACACCGCAAAGGGAAGCGACGCGCTTGTTGTCGTGACCGAATGGAACCAGTTCCGCAGCCTCGACTTCGACAGGCTCAGATCGGTCATGCAACAACTGAATATTGTCGACCTGCGGAACATCTATGAGCCGGACGCCGTCCGCTCGGCAGGATTCAACTACGTCTCCCTGGGAAGACCGTAAAGAGGCAACCGCAAATGAACGCGGATAAACACAGATCATCCGCGTTTATCCGCGTTCATCTGCGGTTTTCTGATTCTCTTCTCTCACCGCGCGATAGCAGGAATCGACCAGCTCTACCGATTTGAACCCGTCAAGCGCGGTGACCGCAGCCTCGACCCCGCTCAATACAGAGTCGATGAAAGCGCGGTCCTCTTGCACATATCCCCATTTCTCTTCCTTCGAAAGCTGGTGCATCGAATGCGTCGTGTGATGGCCCTCCAGACCATCGCTCCATGTCAGGCTTTCCATCTCGCGCGTGACGATCGTCGCGTGATCCAAAAAGACCTCCACGCGCTCGAATGGAAAGAGCCAGCTCGCGTGAGCCGACGAAGCCAGGGTCGCGTGCATCCCGCCTGCGAATCGCAGCAGCACCGAAAAATCGTCCGTCTCAGGGTAAGTGTTCGAAGTGCCGATTGCTTGAAGCGAGACCACTTCGCCGAATAGAAACCGCGCCATGTCGAACATGTGAATGGTCGTCTCGTAAAGGAACCCGCCCGTTACCTTCGGGTCGGCGACCCAGGGCGGGTTGATAAGCTCGCCGCGATTCATCTTAATATGCGCCGAATGGGCCGCGCCGCCATCCGAGATAATCTGCTTGAGCCGCGCATAGACGGGAGCGAACCTGCGATTGTGCCCGACCTGAAAGACCCGGCTGCTCCCGGTCGCCGCGTCGAGAACGGCCCGCGCATCCGCCAGATTCGTCGCCATCGGCTTTTCGCAGAAGACATGCTTTCCTGCCGCCACGGCAGCAAGTGCAAGCTCGGTGTGCCGCGTGTTGGGCGTTGTTATATAAACGGCTTCGACATTCTCTATCAACAAATCCGCGCTCTTGCAGACCACAGCCGTATGCGCGCGCGCAAGCGACTCGGCCCGCTCGGCGACGATGTCATAGACCGCCGATACCTCGGCCCGCTCGTCACGCGCAAGCACCGAGGCATGGACCCCGCCTATGTAGCCCGCCCCGATTATGCCTATCTTCAGCCTGCTCATCTGTTATTTCCTTCGGCGAGTGCGCGAGCCGTCGCCTGCCGCGCTTCGCGGGCAAGCGCGAACGGGTCTCGCTCCCAGTATTCGGGACGAAATATCTCCACGCTTGCCACGCGGTCGTACCCCTTACGGGCGAGCGCGGCGATTATCTCTTTAAGCGGGAGTATGCCTAGACCCGGTAGTAACCGGTGCCGGTCTTCGAGCCGGTCGCGCGGCAGGTCTTCGGCATCGTTGATATGAAAAATGAAGAGGCGATCAGCATCGAGCGCGTCGAGCGATTCGATGGTCGAGCCGCCCGCGTAGAAGTGAAAGCTGTCGAGCACGAGCCCTACATTTGGCGCATCAAGTCGCTCTACTATCTCGCGCGCGAGATCGAGCGTCTGCACGCTGCAACCCGGCTGGCCGAGAAACTCGAAAGCCAGGTTTACACCGAATCGCTCTGCGATCCGGATATGCAGGTCGAGCGCGCGAACCGATTCGGCGACGACGCCCTCGCGGTCGATTCCCTCAGGCTTCGGGCCGGGAACTACTACGACGTAAGGGCACTCGATCTCGGAAGCGATGCGGCAAAGCTCTTCGCACTCCGTTCGACGCGCGTCCTGCTCGTCGAGGGGGCTGAAGCTTATACGCTCGATAGAGTTTATGCTGTAGGGACTTATCCCCCCGGCGGCGAAGAGGGCTTTAAGGTCGGCGGTTGTGCGCGAGCGGAGAAACTCGCGGAGCTTGGCCGCCCATATCTCAAGGTAATCGAAACCGGCGGCGGCAGCGGCGCGGATATCGGTCTCCAGGTCGGCCTTCATTGTGGTTGCGCCGTTTAGCGCCAGCTTCATAATTGCCTCCTCAGCCTGCGGGCTGTATATTACGGCTTGCCATAAATGTACAAAACCTGGGGGAGAGATGAAAGCATTCGAGATTCAAGATCAATTCGGGCTCGACTCGCTCAAGCTGGCCGAGCGCCCCGATCCGGCTCCTGGAGCCGGACAGGTGTTGATAAAGCTGCGCGCGGCGTCGCTCAACTATCGCGACCTTCTGATGGTCAAGGGGCAGTATAACCCGCGCCTGCGTTTGCCGCTCATCCCCGTGTCCGACGGCGTGGGCGAAGTCGCGGCGGTCGGAGACGGGGTCTCTCGCGCGAAGGTGGGCGACCGCGTCGCGGGCAACTTTTCTCAGAAGTGGATAGCGGGCGAGCCAGCGAAAGCGAAGCTTTCGGCGTCGCTTGGCGGGCCGCTCGACGGCATGCTCGCCGAATATGCGATGCTTCACGAAGAAGGCGTCGTGCAGGTTCCCGCACACCTGACCGACGAAGAAGCCGCCACCCTGCCCTGCGCGGCCCTGACCGCCTGGAACTCGATCAGAGCAACAGGCGGTATGAAGGCCGGAGACGCATTGCTCGTGCAGGGCACGGGCGGCGTCTCCATATTCGCCTTGCAGTTCGCAAAGATGATAGGCGCGCGCGTAATCATCACATCGAGCAGCGATGAGAAGCTTGAGAGGGCGCGCGAGCTTGGCGCTTCGAATACGATCAATTACAAGTCGAACCCCGACTGGGAGAAGCAGGTGCGAGAGATCACCGGAGGGGTAGGAGTCGATCACATTGTAGAAGTCGGCGGCGCGGGCACGTTCGCAAAATCGCTGCGCGCCATTCGCATCGGCGGTCATATAAGCCTGATCGGAAACCTTTCAGGCAATGTGGCCGATGTGAGCCTCACTCTGATCCTCATGCAGAACATACGTGTGCAGGGGCTGCTCGTGGGCAGCCGCGAGATGTTCGAAGCCATGAACCGCGCGATAGAGCTTCACCAGATGAGGCCGGTCATCGACCGCGTCTTCGAGTTCAAAGATGCCGTCGAAGCGTTCAAATACATGGAGAGCGGCGCGCACTTCGGCAAGATCTGCATACGGATCGGATAGAATAAAGAATTCAGAAGCCAGAAGCCAGAAGAGATATTCTTATTTATTTCGCACGGCTTCTATCGAGAGATGACGCGAAAGATTCTGGCTTCTGGCTTCTGGCTTCTGAATTCTTTATTCATTTCTTAGCGCGACTATTGCATCCACCTTTGTCGCTCTGCGCGCAGGGATGTAGCTGGCTATGAGGGCCACTCCCATAAGCAACGCCGAAATAGAGATGAACGTGGGCGGGTCGCTGGCCCTCACTTCGAACAGCAGGCTAGACAATACACGGCCCGTTGCCAGCGCCGCCGCTATTCCTATGGCTACGCCTGCAATGGTCAGCATCAAGCCCTGCCGAATAACCATGATTAATATGTCGCGCCGCTCGGCCCCAAGCGCCATGCGTACGCCTATCTCGTGCGTACGCTCGGTAACCGAGTATGAAGTTACGCCGTAAACGCCGACTGCCGCGAGCACGAGAGCAATCGCGGCGAATACTCCGAGCAACAGCGCGTATAGCCTCGGCTCGGCGACCTGCTGATCGAGCATGTCCTCGATGGCCTCTGCCTTTGAGACGGGGAGCGTATTGCTGACGGACCACAGGGCGCGCTGCACGTCATCGCTCAAGGCCAGCGGATCGGGGGACGTGGTGCGGATGAGAAGCCAGGCGGCGAACCACGGCTGCTGATCGAAGGGCACGAATATCTCCGGTCTTGTCGGCATATTCGGCTCTTCCTGTTTGATGTCGCCGACCACGCCGACTATCTCTCGCGTCTTGCGCTGTCCCAGATAGCTGATGACTATTCTTTTTCCGATAGGGTCTTCGCCTTCGAAGTATTGCCGCGCCAGCGTCTCGTTTATTATTGCCACGCTCGGCGTTTCGGGCCTGTCCCGCTCGGTGAATTTGCGACCGGCCCGCATCTGCACCTTCAGCGTGTCGAAATAGTTCGGGCTGATCGCGCTGTAGCTTGCGTTCTGGTCGCCTTCGGATATCGGGCGGCCTTCGATATTAAAAGGGAAGTTGAGCCCTCCAAGCGTCGGAAAACTCATCACCGATACGGACTCGACGCCCGGAGTCGCGGCCACCTTCTCCTGCGCCTGTCGCGCGAAGTGCGGCCCGTTCTGTCGGGGTAATGCCAGGGACACGGTCATAAGGCCGCGCGGGTCGTACCCTAAATCGACCTGTCTCATCCGCGCGAAGCTCTGGATCAGCAGGCCCGCTCCCGCAAGCAACACAATCGCCAGCGCGATCTCGACGACCACAAGCGAATCGCGCACCCGTTTATGTCGCAGCCCTTGAGTCCCACGGCTGCCTTCTTTGAGCCAGTCGCCTATTGCGAGCTGCGATGCCTGTCTTGCCGGTATGAGACTGAATATGATGCCTGTGACGAGCGATATTGCGAGCGTAAAAAGCAGGACCGTTTCGTCTATTCTCAGGTCGTCGCGAGCGTTGCTCAGCGCCTGAAATGTCCAAGTGAATTGCGGCAGGAGATTAACAATCGCTTTTACACCCCAGTGGGCGAGCAACAGCCCGACAGCGCCGCCCGCGAGCGCAAGCAGCAAGCTCTCTACGAGCAGTTGCTGTAACAACTGCCACCGGCTCGCTCCGATCGCCATGCGGATCGCCATCTCTCTTCGCCGCGAAGTCGCGCGAGCAAGCAGCAGGTTAGCCACGTTGGCGCAGGCGATCAACAACACGAAGGCCACCGCTCCCATAAGCACCATCAGGGCCGGTCTGCCGTTTCCTATGACGTGCTCGCGCCAGGGCGTAAGCTGTATTGTCCAGTTCTTGTTCTCTTTCGGATAAGCGGCTTCGAGACGGCCTGCGATGGCCCCCATCTCGGCGCGGGCCGTTTCGAGCGTCTCTCCTTCTTTGAGCCGCCCTGCGGCTAGAAAGTAACGGTTGGCGCGCAGATTCATCTCGGTGCTGTCGCGCGGGAGCGGCACCCACGCTTCGGCATAGACCGGCACTTTGAAATCATTCGGCATCACCCCGACGATGGTCGAGATGCCTTCATCGGTCCTGATCGTCTGCCCTATGACGGACGGGTCGCCGCCGAATCGCCGCTGCCAGAGGCGATGGCTGAGTATGAGCGCCTTCGGCCCGCCGAGGTAGCCTTCTTCGGGTGTGAAAACGCGGCCCAGCGCGGGCTCGACACCGAATGTCTGAAAGAAATCCGATGCAACGCGCGCGCCGGGCAGCGATTCGGGATGCTCTTCGCTATGCAGGCTTATTCCTGTGCCGGAATAGATGGCGAGGCTTTCAAATGACCGGCTCTGTTGCTGCCAATCCCGGAAATCTGCGGGCGAGACCCCGCCGCCTGCTCCCTTACCCGCTTCCGGGTTCGTCGACGCGACGGCCACAAGTCGTGACGGGTCTTTAAAGGGCAGCGGTCGCAGCAACACCGTATTGATCACGCTGAAGATCGCAGTATTCGCGCCTATACCGAGCGCCAGCGTGAGCAGAGCGACTACAGTGAAGCCGGGCTTTTTTGCGAGCGTACGTACGCCGTACTTTATATCTTTCCACAGATTTCTCATACGGGTGCCTCCCTCGGTGAGTGACAGATGCAGCGATAAAGTTTCTTCGCCCTTTAAAGCTGCCTCAACAGGACGCAGGGAGGCGATTAACCGTTAACAATCAATCATCGGTTACTTTTTACGCTTGAAGTAAAAGATAGGGTCTTGCGACGGACCCGTTACAGCAACCAGCTCCCATCCTTTCGCGCCGAGCTTGTCCATATTCTGTTCCAGCACGAACGCCTCGCGGCTGAAAGGGCCGCCGGGCTCTTTGCGCAGGTTCGGATTGCCCGAGGGCGAAAGGTTCGCAGTCGAGCCGCCTACGACCAGGTATTCCCATTGTTCCTGAGCAGTGGTCTCGACCGTGTCTGATGATTTTTGACGGACTGCCCCTGCGCCTGCGGTTACAACAACGGTGACAATCATGAGCAGGAATATAATCAACGCTCTTTGCTTCATGCTCTCTCCCTTCAATACAAGAACGGATGAGTCGTTTAATCTCAAACCCTCTTGCTCAAATAGTAATGCCAGAGAATGCGGGCCGCGACTGCTCGCCAGGGCCGCCACGCCGAGCTGAGAGCAGTTAACTCTTCGGGCGCGGGGCGGCGCTCAAGCTTTTTGATCTTCTGCACCGCCACGGCGAGGGCGAGGTCTCCGCCCGGCCAGACATCGGCGCGGCGCAGGGCCATCAAAAGGTATATGTCGGCGGTCCATCGCCCTATGCCTGTGATCTTCATCAGCTCGCGCCTCACGGTCGCGTCATCCATCGAGTCGAGCGCGCTTACGTCAAGCTCTCCTTCAATGATCGTCCTGGCAAGATTGCGACCATAGGCGGTCTTCTGGCGGCTGAAGCCAATGGTCTTCAACTGCGAATCGTCGAGTACGAGAAAACGCTCGGGCGTGAGCGGCGAGACAGCCGCCAGGAGTCGCTGGTAAGCCGCCCTTGCCGACGCGAGCGAGACCTGTTGTTCCAGGATGATATGCATGAGGGTAGGGAAGCCGGGCTCGCGCTCCCACATCGGCGGAGGGCCGAGCCGCTCGACTATAGCAGCGAGCTCGAGGTCGCGCGCAGTCAAATAGCGCAGGCCGAGCGAGAAATTCGCCTCGTCGAGAAAGACGGAAGCCTCTTCCTGGTTTTTCTGTATAGTCTTCACGGCTCGATTCAGGCTACTTTCTGAAACACTTTTCGGGCGGATGTATAACCAAACCAGCCGCCCGGAATCGCCCAGTCATAATCGGTATAGCCGAGCCTTGTAAGTTGCTCGCCGAGCCAGTCTACGGGGACGAAATGAAAATCGAACTGCCGCCTCACCCATCTCTTCAGATCGGCGCGCGGGTCTTCGGGGGACTCGGCGAATGTAGAGGCTGTAAGCCTTGCCCCGGCGGCGCTCACGCGAGCGATCTCTTTGAGCGCGCGAGCGAGGTCGGGAAACTGGTGAAAGCCGCCCGAACAATTCACCTTGCTGACGCCAGAATCGGCGAGCGGCAAGCGGTGAGCGTCGCCTCGCACGAGCAAGACATTATCCAGCCCCCACTGGCTCACATGGTATGCGGCGCGGGCGAGCATCGATTGCGAGATATCAAGGCCGATGACGAGGCCCTCCGGCCCGGCGCGCTTCGCCCACTCGACGGTGAAGACGCCCTGCCCGCACGCAAGGTCGAGCACTACATCGCCGGGACCGACCTGTAACCGAGATTGTATCGCCGCCACCTCTTCGGCAAAGCTCGGCAGGCTGAACAGCTTGAGAAGCGCCTCGCGATAGCGGTCATAGAACCATGCTGTAAAAGGGGTGTCGAGCGCCTGCTGCGTGACGGTCAGCGCCGGGTCGTCTTCGAGCAGGTGAAGCACACGACCGCGATATGGATAGACGAGCCCGGTCTCCCGGCACAACAGACCGCCGCCATCGACCAGCACTTTCGGCTCCTGTCCGGGCGAGGTCGGCAGCCTCACCAGCGGAGCGATCAGTTCGAGCATCCTGCGCGCCTGGCCCGCGGGAAGCGGCGCTATCTCGCCGACCCTTCGTTGCGAGCGCCTCCAGAGCAGGTTCGCAGAGACGGCTGCAACGGCCGCCGACATGCCTAATATGAGCCAGTTTTTCGATTTCACTCTTTTCTCCTCTTCACAACCGCTCGCCCGATTCCGCGTCGAAGAAATCGGAGCGGCCCATATCGAGCTTCACCCATACAGGGGTCTCCATATCGGCGCGAAAATCGGGGCCCGCCCGCGCGACCAGCTTCGCTTCGCCGAGACGCAGAAAGACAAGCGCCTCGTTGCCCATCAGCTCGGTGACGTAGACCCTGGCGCGCAACCATCCTTCTCGCTCTATCGCCGAGAGGCTTATATGCTCAGGCCGTATGCCGAGCGTGACGCGATCATGTTTGTTGGTCCTATCCAGATGAAACGCTTCGAGCTGTAGCGCAACGCCTGAGCCTCGGAACTGCCGCGCGTCTTTGTCGATCCGGCCCTCGATTAGATTCATGCTCGGACTTCCGACGAACTCTGCGACGAACCGGTTCGCCGGGCGGTTATATATGCTCACGGGCGTATCGAACTGCTGAAGATTGCCTCCCCGCATCACCGCCACCCTGTGAGCGAGCGTCATCGCCTCGGCCTGGTCGTGTGTGACATAGATGGTCGTAGTGCCAAGCTCGTGTTGCAATCGCTTCAGCTCCCCTCGCATCTGTACGCGAAGCCTCGCATCGAGGTTCGACAGCGGCTCGTCCATCAGATAGACGCGCGGCTCGCGCACGATGGCGCGTGCGAGCGCCACCCGCTGTCGCTCGCCGCCCGACAGCTCTCTCGGACGCCGCTCAAGAAGCAAACCGATCTCAAGCATATCGGCTGCGCGCCGCACCTTCGCCTTTATCTCTTCCGCCTTCGCCCGTCTCACGCGCAGAGGGTAAGCGA
>DASTET010000354.1:0-2280 GCA_035709445.1 Blastocatellia bacterium
CGCAGGCGTCGGCAGGCGGCTCGAAGTCCGAGCTGAGCCGGCGGATGTTGCGAAGTATATCGCCCGCCGTGTCGTGCTCAAGGCTCATCATGTGGATCGGATTGCGGACTGTCCCGAAGAAAGGCTGCGGTCTGGGTCTCCTGTTGCTGATGGCCTCTTCCATCTCGGCGATGTAGGGAAACAGGACCCTCTCCTCTTTCTGCATGTGCATCAAGAGGTCGTTTTTCAGCTCCTGAAACAGTGCTTTGATCTGCGCCAGCTCGGGCCGCTTCTCGCCATAGACCGAGCTTACTTTTGCAAGAAGCGGCTCAAGCCGCTCAAGCTCTTCTCTTGTGAAGACGTGATGCTTGCCGACTATATAAGATGTCAGATTTGCGAGGCTCTCGGCCTGCCAGTCTTCGGCTTCACCTGTCTGCTCTGCTGCAAGCCCCGCCTCTTCGAGCGAATTTATGATCTCGTTTACCGAAACCCCTGCGGTCGAGCAGGCTTCTTCGAGCGCCTTGCCGCCGCCGCAACAATAATCTATTCCGAGCTTTTCAAAAAGCCGGGTAGCCCCCGGAACCTCCACGGCAAGCTCCCGAACCGTCGTCTTCGCGCTGATTGTCATAATACCCTCCGGTCAATTATCAGGACTTCGATTATTAAGTTTAGACCGATTTGACCGGGGGGGCTGTGACATAAGTCATAGGGCGATCATATTTTTTTCAGCAGAGTCTTCCACCGGGCCCACGCTTCATCACGGGCTTTCTTGTTGGCTTCCGAGGCGTTCGGCTCCTCGCCGCTTCGCATGAAGCCGTGGCCCGCCCCTTCATAAATGACCGGCTCATAGGTCTTGCCCGCTTCTTTCATTAGCTCGGCGGACTTCGGGATCGTCTCGTTTACGCGGGCGTCCGCTCCGCCATAGAAGCCATAGACAGGGGCATTGATCCTCGCGATGGCCTCTTTGTTGTCAGGCCCGTTGCCGTAAAAGACGTATGCGGCGGCGAGCGAAGGCCGGTTAGTGGCGAAGTGAAAGGCCTGTCTGCCTCCCCAGCAAAACCCGGCCACCGCGACCTTTCCGTTCGAGGCGGGCAGTTTTGCGACTTGATCGGCCACGGCGTTGAGGTCCGAGGTTATCTGCTCGGGCGTCAGCTTTGAGAATGCCTGGCGGGCCGAATCGGAGTCCGGAAAGTCGCTCGTCTTGCCGCCGTTCGGTCCCATGCCCGATAGCATATCGGGAGCGATGGCGATATATCCCGCCTCGGCCAGTTGATCGGCAACTGAGCGGACCCAGTCCGTAAGCCCCCGGTTTTCGTGTATGACCACCACGGCGGGCGCTTTGCTTTTGACTTCAGGAAACGCGATAAAGGCGTGGACCGTTCGCGCGCCCGCCTTGACTGCTACCCATTCGTGATGGCGCGGCGATTTATCAAGCCGCTGTTTTACGTGGTCCTGTTCTGCGGCGTGCATGTCATGATTGTGGCCGGAATCGTGCGCGCCGTGATGCTGTGCGAACGCATACGCGGGAACCGCTATCAGTAAAACAAACAGAAAAAACGCTCTCTTCATGCTAATCCTCCTCAGGTAGAAGTCAGAAGCCAGGAGCCAGAAGTCAGAATCTCTTGGGTAGTCTCTCGATTACTGCCTAATGGATGAGAGCAGAATCTGTATCGACGGACTCCTGACTTCTGAATTCTGGCTTCTGGCTTCTGTTTTTTAATCATTTACTCCGATCTCGGTGAATTTATAGACGCCCTCGACCTTATCGAACAGGAATATCTGCTGGCCGCAGAAGAGCTGGTAAAGGTCGCCGTCCTTTAGCGGTTTGGCGGTGGCGAAACACCGCTTCGTCTTTCTATCAAAGAGCAGATTATATTTTTGTATGAACCCGGCCCTATCCAGGTCTCTGTTTTCTAGCATGAAAGGGAGCTTCGTCATATCGGCGACCGCCTCTTTGTCGTCTTTGGCGACGGCGGCTTTGAACTTCGTCCAGAACCGGGCAAAGGCTGTGTCGGCTGCCGGCCTTCTATCCTGCGAGCGCGACTCAAGGGGCGCGAGCGCAGATAGCGTCAGCATAAACATAACGAGAATCTTCAATCCGGCCTCAATCCTTCTCACTTTGCGTCTCCTTTCGGCTTGCGGTAGCACCGGTTACTTTTAAATACCAGTTGCGAAGCTATGAGGCAAGCCCGCCGCCCTGCGCGAATCCGCTTGAATAGATAGCCCGACCCGGTAAGATTCTAGCCTATTGAACACCGCGAACTTTTTAGGCCGGGCATATCCTGGTCTGTGTTGAGAAGC
>DASTET010000355.1:0-7476 GCA_035709445.1 Blastocatellia bacterium
GGCCCGCCACGGAAAGTAATTCACGAGCGCCGAACAGCTAAGCAGGAGGACTGCGGCTGAAACCCGCGCGCTCGCATGATGTGAAGTGATCGAGCCAGACTCTAAACGTGATTGGAGAAACTGAACGGCCCTCACCGTAAGGGCCACGAAGGGCACTATCATGAGATACCAGTACCGCGCCCCGAAATCCGGGCCTCCGCTATACCAGTAGAAAAAATAGACGCCGAAAACGCCCGCGATCGCGGCCAGCATCACATAGTCGGACCTGTTCTTCTTTCCCCAAAAAATGAGCAACGCAGCCAGAATCAAAGAGCCTGTGCTCCACCCGAGCAGCTCTATGTTAAGCGAAAAGATATTGAGATTGGCATTGACGAGCGCGCCTGCGGGGCTGTGGCCCGGAAAGGGTTGGAGCGTCCACCCGAGGCCGCGATTCGGGCCGAACCCGAGGTCATTTCGCCCCGGCCCGAACACTTTATCCAGATAAGCATTAAGCGGGAAGACCATCGGATTGCCGGTGAGCGTCTTATTATACTGAAGCACGATTGCGCCGGTCATAGCCGCGCCCAAAACAAACGCCGCGATGGCCGAAGCCTTCAATCTTCGCCCCCCTAAGCCAATCGCCCATACGCCTATCAGCGCCCCAAGTATCAATCCTTCAAGCGGTCTGATCAGGCTTGCCACGCCAACGGCGCAACCTGCTGCCCACCCCCATAAGGCTTTATCGGTCTTCCTCGCTCGAACCACTGCCACTGCCGCGAAAAGGGCGCACGTCAGCGTGAACGTATGCGTCATAAAGTTCATGGCCATGAAGATGTGCCATGGCGAGACGCAAAGCAGCAATACGGCCATCCGCGCAGTGCGGCGGTCATAGACTTCAATGAGGAATATATAAGCCAGCAGAACGTTGATCCCGGCAAGGAGCGGGTTAACCAGCCAGGGTAGCCCAACTATAGTTCCAACTGCCAGCACCGCAGGCCAGCCCGGCGGAGGCGAAGGATACCACCTGTCGCCATTGACATCCATGAGGTAAATGTCGAAAGCCTCCGGCGCTGGCGGCGCTGGCATACTCAATGTCCCTTCAGCCAGGAACCGCGCGTGATAGAGGTAAACGACCTCGTCGGCGACATGCGGATGTCTCTCGTAGGAATAGAAGCTGAGCAGGGCGGCAATGATCGTGACCCACAGCGCCATCGCCACCGCATAGATATCGAGGCGGCCGGTTTGATTCGCGCCTTTAGACTCTCCGTGGCCGAACACTTTATTGAATCTCTGCTTGAGCCGGGCAATCAGGTCATCGGGGATTGACAAAGCCGCAAGCAGGACGTTCGCCAGGTTCGTCGTCTGCACAAGCATGGCGAAGAGCAGCTCTATAGAATAGAACTTTATATCTCGCGAGGCTGCCGCGCCTGACAGCAGAAATACAAGCCCCACGCCTGCTATCTGCCAGGTCTTGAAGTTGCGCCCGACCCAGTCTCGTATCTCTTTCAGATGGGCGGTCAGGCCCGTCGCTACAAGAATCGTTTGCGCGACGAAGAGAGTCAGGAGGAGGAGATTCGGCCCGGTTAGAAGAGAGCCGAGAGGCTTGTAATGCTGGTACCTGATGGCAGGCCCTGCATCTATCATCTGCAACGCTACGGCCTGGCCGACGATCGCGAGCGCAAACCAGAGCGCCGCTTTCCTGTATCTCTTCGTTAATGCATATCCCGCAATGATCAAAGCCACGGCGGCCGATAGGGGCAGGCAGAATGTGCCTAGCAGAAACTCTTCCCCGTCACGGAAGCGCGGGCTGGAAATCGCCCAGGCGAATAACGCTATCGCTGCCGACCAGAAGGCATATCGAAGAACTTTTAATGATGTGGTAGCTTCGCCAAGCATGATTGAATGGCATCCACTCAGCCCGATAAATCGGGCTTTCCGCAGGGCAGATAGGCCAGCTCTTCCAGCGCTGGTTATAAATCGGCCGGGCGGCTGAGGGCGCTTTAGCGTCCTTATCTGTGACGCTTTAGCTCTGTGGCTAAAGCCATACTGATGTAAGCGCGCTCGAAGCGCGCTCAGATTAACGCTGCCATCTAGAACCAGCCGTAAAACGGCTGGCCTATTTGCCTTCGGCAAGCCCGATAAATCGGGCTGAGTCGTTTCAATTAAATCACCGTTGCGCGGCGGGGTATTTATACCAGCCGCGCTGTGAATGATGACGTTTTACATTCAGTCTTGAGACTCGTGGTGCGCGACGATTATCTCAAGAGACGTTCTGAACCGGTTGAGCATTCTCAGCCCGTGCTCGGTGTCGATCAGGTTGTTCTTCTCTCCGGGATCCGCTTCAAGATCGTAAAGCTCTTCGCTGCCGTCCCCGTTCTTGATGTAACGATAGCCGTCTATTATGAGCGACCTCATGTCGCCTTTCGCCACCGGAAACCATTCCGGCACATCGCGCGCAACGCCGACCTCCGAGATCAACGGATATATATCCAGGCTGGCCGGGTCGGCGGCCCCGTCCCAGTACCTTGCCAGCGACGCGCCGGGAAAGCTCGACGCGTCGTCCATCCCGAGCAGATCGATCACTGTCGCCGGTATATCTCGTATCGTCGAAGGCTCGCGAATGATCTTATTGGCCGGAACCTTCTCCGGAAAATGCAACACCAGCGGGACGTGGACCGAGGCGAGATAGAGGCTGTTGGCATGTTCCATAAACCCGTGCTCGTTGAATTCCTCCCCGTGGTCCGATGTGATGATGACCAGCGTATTGTCGAGCACGCTCCGCCTCTCCAGCTCATCTATAAGCCTCCCTATCTGATCGTCCATGTACGCGATTGCCCCGTCGTATGCGTCCATCTCGGCCTGTACCTCTTCGGCAGTCCACTTCCGCTCCGGCCACAGCAGCGGGACTCTATCGGCCGGGCTGGGGCCGAACATCTCTTTAAACGGCTCGGGGGGTAAATAGGGAGAGTGCGCGTCAAAGTAATTCAAAAAGGCGAAGAAGGGTCGCCCCTTGATGCCCGATTGCCATCTCAGGAAAGAGCCGTTGACTTCCGCCGCGCTCTTTCTTCCAAGCATCTCGTAGTGGCCTGTGACCTTGCGATACCAATCCTCGCCCGTCATCATTCGCGCTATCGAGGAGTGGAGTATGATCTGTCCCGGCGATACTTTCAAGTCTTCATAACGGGCAAACCCCCGCTCCAGCCCCGACTCATATGTGCAGTACCAGGGGTTAGCGGCAAATCCGCCCGTCACATACCCGCGCGCGGAAAGCGCTTCGGCCAGTGTAGGGTAAGTCCCGTCAAGAGGCTGCGACCAGCCTGCGCTCAGCTCATAAGGATAACGGCCCGTGAACATGCTCGCATGCGAGGGCAGCGTCCAGGGCGCGGTCGCCATGGCCCGGTCGAAACGCGCTCCCGCTTTAGCCAGCCGTTCCAGTTGAGGAGTGGTGGGCCGACCATAGCCATGCAGGCTCAGGTTGTTGGCGCGGACAGTATCCAATACGATCAGCAGCACGTTTGGAGCATCGGGTGAAGCAGGCGGCAAGGCTGCCATCGCGCGATACTCTCTCAAGGCTATCGATCCATACGTCGCCGCCGCGAGCATCGCCACAAGCGCCACCATCCAGACAATCGTTCGCCGCACGAGCCAGTAAAATGTATTCGAATGCGATGTGATCAGATAAGAAGCCTGCACGGCAAGCCCGGCGGCAAGCGCCAGTCTGGCATAGATGCTGAACCAGGCGACGAGCAGCAGCAGGCTGAAGAATCCCAAAAAAGAGAAGACAAAAGCAGTCACACGCAGAGGAACGAGCCTCGGCCAGCGCCAGGCGACGAGAGAGAGGATGATCGCAATAATCGAGAATAGAATCACCTCGGCCAGTGGGATCATCCAGGTAAAATGCTGGCTGAGAAAAGAGAATGAGCCGGTCGGGGTGAGCTGCGGCACGATGTATTTCTTGACGGCGAACAGAGAGACTTCCCCAAGCCCTGTGAGTATCCCGAACCAGACAGCCATCAGCAGAATGCTCGATACCCTGGAGAATCCTACGCCAGCGCGGCCTGCCTGGCTATGCTGAGAGGACGTTTCCTTAGCTGGAGAAGAATTACTATCCGCAAAAGCCATTAACATCTTCTTTTTACTCCGGTCATTTGATAACCCGCGATACTCGTAACATCTGATGGCGAGAGAAAATCGAAGCAAGAGAGGTCCTGAATTTAGCGAGCGCCGTGCGGCCCTCTTTAGAAAGATGGAGGTTTCTCTGTTGCAGAGGGTCTTTCAAATAATCGTATAGCTCTTCGCTGCCATCGCCATTCTTGATGTATTGATACCGGTCGGTTATCAGCGACTTCATCTCTCCCTGCGATATCGGATATGACTCGGGCAGGTTAGGCGTGAATTCGAGCTCGGAGAGCAACGGTTGGGTAACGGAGCTTTCCGGGGCGGTCCCGCCGTCCCAGAATCGCGAGAGCGGGACGCCGGGAAATCCGGCCTCATTCTTGAGCTTGAGAAGCTCCATAACCGTGGCTGCCAGGTACCGGGGCGTCACCGGCTCTTTGACCCTCATACCTGCGGGCACGCGGTCGGGGAACGAGATCAGCAGAGGGACGCGCAATAACGGCATGTAGAGGCTGTAGCCGTGATCCATGATTTCATGCTCATAGAATTCTTCTCCGTGATCCGAAGTAATAATGACCAGCGTGTTGTCGAGCAATCCTCTTTTCTCAAGCTGATCGAAGAGCAGGCCGACATGGTGATCGAGGTAAGAGATCGCCTCGTCATAAGCATCCATCTCCGCCTGGACCTCTGCCGGCGTCCAGTTCCAGTAATGGTCGTGGCGGGGGTTTCCGCGAGGCTCATTCGGATCGAACTTCGTGTCAAATGGCTCGGGCGGCAGGTAAGGCTCGTGCGCGTCGAAATAGTTTAGAAAAGCAAAGAAGGGGCGCTGCGGATCCCTCTCCGAAAGCCAGCGAAGGAAGCTATCATTTATATCCGGCGCTGTCTTTCGACCGAGCACCTCGCTATAGCCAATGGCGCGCCGCAGCTTGAAGTTGTTGTTTGCGGTCCGGCCTAGCGTAGAGCTGACGATGATCTGCCCGGGCGATACGACCATGTCCTCGTAGCGGATGAAGCCGCGGTCAAGACCCGATGCTTTGCCAGCGTACCAGGTGTTGGCGACGAAACCGGCGGTCATATATCCATTCGCGCTTAAAACCTCGGCCAGGGTCGGGTAAGCCGCATCGAGCTTGGAAGCGAACCCGACAGACAGCTCATATTGATTACGACCTGTGAACATGCTGGCATGCGACGGCAGCGTCCACGGCGCGGTCGATATCGCTCGCTCGAAGACGACGCCCTTCTTTGCCAGCTTCTCCAGCCCCGGCGTCGTGGGACGGTGATACCCGTACAGGCTCAGGTTTCGGGCGCGAACAGTGTCGAGAACTATCAACAACACGTTCGGCGCATCCGGGCGTGCGGGCGGCAGATTAGCCAGCGCACGCTGCTCGGCCATCGATTGCCATCCCCGTATTCCTATCCCAAGCGCCGCAATCAGGACCACTATCCACACGGTGGTGCGCCGGACGATCCGGTAGAACCCTTCAATGTGCGCGCCGAGGAAACGAGAAGTCTGTGTCGCAAGACCGACGGCCAGCGCCAGCGTCGCAAAGATATGCAATCGCTGATATATCAACAACAGGTTTATGAAACCGAGAAAAGCGAATAAGAATATGGCCACGCGCAGGGTGATCAGCCGAGGCCAGAGCAACGACGGCAGGAGAAGGATGAGCGCGGCGATGGCAAATAAGAGCACTTCGGCAAGAGGCGCCATCCAGACGAAATCTCGACCGAAGTAGCTGATATATCGGTTCATAAAGTATTTCGCGGTACCGAGTAGCGAGAACTCGGCCAATCCGGTGAGCAGACCAAACCAGACGGCTATGAGCAGTAGCTTTGCGGATTTTTGGAGTACGGCCGACAGCTCGATCTTCTCCCGCTGCGCAGTCAACGGGCGATCAGTTTCCTGCGGCATCCCGTTGTTAGCCTTTTCAATATCCATCAGCGTTTCCTCTATTTGAAAGTATCAATCGAGGGTAAACTCCTTGCGCCGGTACTTATTTCCGGTTCGATGCGAGGATGGTCTCCAGGGATCGTCTGAACCGCTCGCACTCCCGGCGACCTTCCTCAGTCTCGGCCAGGTTGCGCTCTTCTGCCGGATCACTCTCCAGATCGTAAAGCTCCTCAACGCCATGCTTGTTCAGGATGTAGTGATAGCGGCCATCCAGCAGCGACTTCATCTTTCTCTCTTCGGAGAGCAGCCGACGCGTCTCTTCGCTGCCGGGTTTGCGCGCGCCGTTCCAGTACCCGGCCAGCGAGTCTCCCGGAAAGGCGGACTCGTCCTCAAGCTCGAAGAGATCGACTACCGTGGCCGGAATATCGCGCAGTGTAACCGGTTCGCGAACTCTCACACCCTCAGGCACGCGCGAGGGGAAGATAATCAGCAGGGGCACGTGCAGCAAAGGCATGTAGAGGCTGTTGCCGTGGCTCGTTAGGCCATGCTCGCCGAATTGCTCACCATGATCGGATGTAATGATGACGAGCGTGTTCTCCAGCACGCCCCGCTTCTTCAGCTCATCAAAGAGGAGGCCGACCTGATGGTCGAGGTATGCGATACAGTTCTCGTAGGCGTCTAGCTTTGTTGCTTGAGCCCCAAACTTCTTGTCAAAGGGTTCGGGCGGCAGGTACGGCATATGAGCGTCGAAATAGTTGAGAAAAGCAAAAAAGGGGCGCTCCTCTTTGCCGGAAAGCCAGGCCAGAAAGTCGCTATTTATCTCCTCCGCGCTCTTTCGATTGGGGGTGGCCCCGACTTCGAGAACGAGATTGTTGGCGTTGATAAGGGTTCGATACAGCGACGAGCTAAGGACTACCTGCTCAAGCGATAAGGGATAATCATCATAGTGTATGAACCCCCGGCTCAGCCCGCTCTCGTAACCGCAATATCCCATGTTGGCGGAGAACCCGGCTGTAAAATATCCCCGGTCCCTCACGAACTCGGCCAGCGTGGGATAGGTGGAATCAAGCGGCTTCTCAAAATCAGCGGATAGCTCATAGGGGAAGCGGCCTGTAAACATGCTGCCGTGCGACGGCAGCGTCCAGGGCGCAGTAGCCAGCGCCCGCTCGAAGACCACTCCAGATTTGGCCAGTTGCTCCAACTGAGGCGTGGTCTGCCGCGTGTGCCCGTACAGGCTCATACTCTTGGCGCGGACCGTGTCGAGAACGATAAACAATATATTGGGACCGCCGGCAGCAGCAGGCGGTAACGCACCTATCGCGCGACGCTCGGCAAGCTTCTCCCATCCGAAAACGCCCACAGCCAGCCCAACTACGATGATGACCATCCAGACGGTAGTCCGCCGAATGAGCGAGTAGAATCCCGCGCCATACGCTCCTATGAGTCGCGAGGCATGAATTGCAAGGCCGGCGGCGAGCACCAGCGCCGCA
>DASTET010000356.1:0-3199 GCA_035709445.1 Blastocatellia bacterium
GGCAAGAAGCGAGAACGATACGAAATAGGTGAACAGAAGGATAGCCCCGACTCTATGCCAGTTGCCGCTTCCCAGACGGGTCGCCCTGCTGAAGGCGTTTCCGGCTTTTAGCCCCTCGATCATAAGAGCCTGCGGCAGGAAGATGAACCTGGAGACGACGACCAACAGAACGAATAATCCAAGCGCGAGTGCCGCAAGCACTACTATCGTAAAAATCGCTCCTGCTATCCACCTGGGCAGCGCAGCCGCCGCCGTCAAACCTGCGATCACACCGACTATCATTACAA
Organism: Blastocatellia bacterium; assembly: GCA_035709445.1. Taxonomy (GTDB): domain Bacteria; phylum Acidobacteriota; class Blastocatellia; order UBA7656; family UBA7656; genus DASTET01. Next base: position 288 of record DASTET010000356.1, read on the forward strand.
GAAATACTAGAACGATGGTAAAGACTAAATAGACCCCGAAAAGAAGAGCCAGCGAGATCATACCCATCAGGAATATATCGCCAAGACGGCGGCGCGTAGATGCGAAGCACTTGCGGAAGGTGATTGTCTCGTTGAGCATCACATGGTCTCCGATCACCCGCGAGAGTCCTGAGACCGTCACCAGCAGCACAAAGAACCAGACCGGATAGCCGAGTCCGCCAAGCACCATCACCAGAGCCGCGCCCGCAGACACCTCGGATGGACCGGACCTGCTGCCGCCGGACAGAAGCTCCGTATAGCCGAACCAGAACATCAAAGAGACTATGTAACCGATGACGGTCGGGACGGCGACAATCGCCAGAAGAGGAGTGAAGTTCCTGCGATAGAGCCGGACAGCCCGGTCTATCACGTCGCCCGTCGACATCGGCTCAAGGATAGTAAGCGTCGCCATAAAACCAGTCCGACAGGAGTATAGCACAACAGTCAGGGGGCAGGGGTCGGGGGGCAGGGTTTATTACCTGATAATCACCAGGCCGGTAATTAATGGTTCAGCATTCAACGAGCAGCTAATTATAAAGCCCTGACCCCCGCCCTCCACCCGCGTTGCAAAACATGGAGGTTTAGGCGAGAATAACGCCACCCGCAAACATACTTTTAATCGCGAGAGGAATACAGGTGATGGCTGCGAGTGCAAAACTGCTCGTCACGCTCGAAAACGGTATCAAACGAATTACCATCAACAGGCCGGACAGGCGTAACTCCGTCGACACGGAAACGATAGAGCTTCTCTACGATGCTATCCGTCAATCGGCTGAAGACGAAAGCAAGGTCCTGGTCTTAACCGGCGCGGGAGATGCCTTCTGCGCGGGGGCCGACCTGCAAGCGATAAATGCGACCGAGATAGCTAATGTAGATGTAACCGCTTCGCTCAGGTCGCATACAAATCCTACGATCCTTGCCATGCGCAGGCTCTCAAAGCCTATAATCGCCAGAATTCATGGCCCGGCGGTCGGAGTAGGCTGTAATTATGCGCTTGCGTGTGACCTCCTTATCGCTTCCGAGCAGGCAAGCTTCGGGCAGGTCTTCGTCAAGATAGGTCTTATGCCCGACGGAGGCTCGACCTACTTTCTGCCGCGAATAGTCGGGTATGCTAAAGCCTTCGAGCTTATGGCTACGGGCCGGATCATAAGCGCAGAAGAGGCGCTAAAGCTCGGCATGATTAACCGCGTCGTCTCCGCAGAGGAGCTCGACCATGCGGTCAACGATCTCGCCGGAAAACTGGCAGCCTCACCCTCGATAGCTCTAGCGAAGATCAAGGAAGGGCTAATTCACGGCGAGAGAAGCGATCTGGCTTCAGCCCTCGAATTCGAGGCGGTCAATCAGGGCGCGTGCTTCAGGTCGCAGGATTTCGCCGAAGGGGTCCGCGCCTTTCTTGAAAAGCGCAAGCCCGTATTCCAGGGAAGGTAGTATGAAGGTTGTATGGTTCTTCGGAAGAGAATAAAGATCGGGGCCGTCGTTGTCGCACTCTGTCTATTCGCGCTCATTCCGGCTTCCGGTAGAGGCACTGCTCAGGATGCCGTTTCAAACGAGAACGGGTGCGTATCTTGCCATCAGAAGGTTGGCGATAGATCGGTAGAGCTGTACCAGCGCAGCACCCATGCGGCGGCGAACATCACCTGCAACAGGTGTCACGGCGGCGAGCTTTTCGCAACAGAAAAGCAGCAGGCCCATAGCGGACGCTTCATAGCGCAGCCCCGTCCGGACCAGTTGATCGCTATGTGCGGGTCGTGTCATAAGCCGCAGCTTGAGATGTTCAAAAGCGGGCGTCACTTCCCTGAGCATAAAGGGCAGGCCCGAATAGACTGCGCGCAATGTCACGGCGCGCACACGGTTGGCGCTCCGGCTGAGAGCTTCAGCTTCGCATATCTCTGCGCCGGCTGCCACGGGCTTGAGTACCTGCCGCCCCTGCCCCAGGACTTACAGAAGCTTATGGCGCTGGCCGACGAGGTGCAGGGCGAGATGAGACGTTTTCGAGTAGAGGGCCGGTCTTTAAATGATGAAGCTATGAAGCTGAGGAAAGAGATCCGGCGCTCTATTTCAGAGATCGTTCACCCGACCGATTTGCAGGGTGGAGAGCCGAAGATTCCGGAAATATTGAAGATGGGCGATGAGTTCAAACAGGCAGTCGAGCGACAGAAGAGATCAGATAGTAAAGGTGATTAAACGATGGACCGAAAGAGGGCCTATTTCGCGCTTGCCGTGTTGTTCGCCATCAACACGATGAATTTCTACGACAGGCAGATCATCGCCGTCGTGACCGAGCCCATAAGGAAAGAATGGCAGCTCTCCTACAGCCAGATGGCTCTGTTAGGGACAGCCTTCACCCTGATCTATGCGGCGGTCGGACTGCCTCTAGGGCGGCTCACGGATAAAGTGTCGCGAACCTACATTCTTGGCATAGGCGTCTTCGCCTGGAGCCTGCTAACGGCGCTTTCGGGATATGCCAGGAGTTACAGGGAGCTTTTTGCGCTCCGGCTCGGCGTAGGCGTGGGCGAAGCGGCATGCGCGCCTGCCGGAACATCTCTGATAGGCGACCTCTTTCCCGCAAACAAGAGGGCCAAGGCGCTCTCGATCTTCATGATGGGCCTTCCTATCGGTCTCGCGCTTAGCTATGCGATCTCAGGGAGGCTCGCGCAGGCTTACGGCTGGCGGTGGGCCTTTTATGTTGCGATCATTCCCGGAATTCTTTGCGCGATTGCCTCGTTCGTCATGCGCGAGCCGGAGCGAGGGGCGACCGAAACACATAGCATAGGGGCGCACAAACGCGAGGGCTCGCCCTACTGGCTGGTGCTTTCGATCCCGACTATGTGGTGGATCATCGCGTCGGGCGCGTTGCAGAACTTCAATATGTA
>DASTET010000357.1:0-2558 GCA_035709445.1 Blastocatellia bacterium
GTATCTGACCAAGATCAAGAGCCTGGTTCGGCGGCCCCGCGTGGCCGGCACCGCCTATCAGACGGGGGATTAATCAAAGGGGAATAACAGCATATGAGAGGGATCATTCTGGCAGCGGGCAAGGGAGTGCGACTAAACGGCGTCGCGGGGGATAACCCGAAATGTCTCGTAAAAATAGGCGGGATGACGCTCATCGAGCGGCAGATTCAAGCCTTTCGCCAATGTGAGATAGACGATATAGCCATCGTCGTCGGGTACGGCGCAGATCGTGTTCGTCGCGCCTGCGGGCCGGATATCGAATACGTTCATAACGAGCTGTTCGACCAGACCAACAGCCTCTATTCGCTATGGTTGACAAGACACCTTCTGCTGGAAGGATTCGTCGTGATGAATTCCGACGTGCTGTTTCACCCACAACTGCTGAAAGACCTGCTGACGGCCAGGCACGAAGACGCGCTGCTGATCGCCTACACGAGCGAATGCAGAGGGCCGCTCGGTGACGAAGAGATGAAGGTGAAGGTCCGTGGCGGTCGCGTCATAGACATTTCCAAGCAAATGGACCCGGCTGAAGCGGACGGCGAAAACCTCGGCATCGTCAAATTCGGCGCTTCGGGCGCGCGGTTGCTTGTCGAGAAGATGGACGCGCTCATTGCGGCGAAGTCGTACAGGGACTGGGCCCCGCGCGCTTTCCTCGATTTTGCGGCAGAGCGACCGCTTCAGGCAATCGGCACGCGCGGCTACCCCTGGACCGAGATAGATTTCCCTGAAGATTATCGCCTGGCCGTAGACGAGATATGGCCCAGCATACAGGCCGCGCGAGAGGGGTTTGACGGGCGGCTGCTGGCTGCCGCTACGACCGGCGGACGTCTGAGCCTCAAACAGGAGAGGACCGCCTGAGATGAAGGCAAATACCCTCCTTCAATGGGCGCGGGACGCCGACAAACGTTTGCAGCGACGGCTCAACCCGGACCAGCGGCGCGTGCTCGTCAACTCGCGCACGCCCGTAAACTATGCGATCGTCGAGCCGGTCTATAAGGTCATGCGCAAGGACCCGCGCGTGAAGTTTTACTTCACGGCGAGCGAAGAGCCTCAGCGCATACGCGAGATTTACCGCGAAGCCGGAGAGGAGATACAGCTCATCCACCCGCGCCAGGCGGCGATGATGAAATTCGATGTCTATCTCGCTTCGGATTTCATGTGGGCGACGCTCCCGCGCGGCGCGCTCCGCGTGCAGACCTTTCACGGCGTGGCGGGCAAGTATAACTTCGACAAGCCGGACCATACGATACGGGTCTGGGACCGGTTCTTTTTCATAAACCGGCGCCGCATGAGCAACTATATAAAGTACGGCGTGGTAAAGCCCGACAGTCCCGCCGCGCGGCTGGTCGGCATGCCGAAGGTGGACTGCCTGGCAAACGGCTCGCTCGACCGAGCCAGAGTGCTCGGCGAACTCGGTCTCGACCCGGGCAAGCCCACGGTGATCTACGCGCCGACCTGGTCGCCCTACTCTTCGCTCAACTCGATGGGGGAGGAGCTTGTCAGGCTGCTTATAGCGGCAGGCTACGCGGTGATCGTCAAGCTGCACGACCGGTCCGGCGACAGGCGGCACCGCTATTCGGGGGGAGTCGACTGGCCCGGTCTGCTCAAACCTATTCTGCGCAAGGGAGAGGGGGCGCTCGCAAGCGGCAGCAACTCGTGCCCGTATCTGGCGGCAGCCGACGTGATGATCACCGACCACAGCTCGATAGGGTTTGAATACCTGTTGCTCGACCGACCGCTGATTCGAATTGAAGTGCCCGAGTTGATAGCCAACGCAAGCATACACGAGGACTATGTGAAGCTGCTGGCCGAAGCCTCTACGACTGTGCATACGGCCGAGGAGGCCGCCCGCGCCGTCGAGACATGTCTGGCCGACCCGGCACGACAATCGACGGCGCGCCGCGCCGTGTGCGAGGAAATATATTACCAGCCGGGCACCGCGACGGCGCGCGCCGTGCGCGAGCTTTACGACGCGCTCGAATTACAGTGGCCAGTGGCCAGTGGCCACTGGTCAGTTGTTCCCGGTTGAGTGAGGTCGCTTTTAATACCGGCTGAAAATTATTAGCATTATCGGCTAGAGCTAAACTGACCACTGGCCAGAGATGATGATGAGAACGATCAAGCGGATGTCCTTGCAAGTCTCCAAGAACCTTGGACTGTTCCAGCTTGTCCGAGACAGCCGCTGGCGACGTCGGAGGCTGCTCATCCTCTGCTATCATGGCATCTCGATAGAGGATGAGCACGAGTGGAACCCGCGCCTCTACATGCGGCAATCCGAGTTCGAGGCTCGGCTGGAGTTTTTGAAGAGAGAAGGTTACCCGGTACTCCCGCTTAACGAGGCCGTCGAGCGGCTCTATTCGAATGATCTGCCTGAACGCAGCGTGGCCATCACGTTTGACGACGGATACTACGATTTCTACAGCCGGGCCTATCCCGTCTTGAAGGCTTACGGATTCCCGGTCACGGTCTACATCACAACATATCGCTGCGGTTTCAACAGGCCGGTCTTCAACCTCGTT
>DASTET010000358.1:0-5063 GCA_035709445.1 Blastocatellia bacterium
GGCGCCGAGGTTATCATCTACGAGCAGGGCCGCGTTATAGCTCGCGGCGAGCCGCTCGAAGTCTTCGGCTCGCCCGTCACCTTGAGCGTTGCGAGGCTGACGGGGGTCGAAAACATCTTTGAAGGCCGGGTGGTATCAAAGGACAGGGAAGCGGGCACTATGACGGTCGAGGTGATAGATGAAGAGGGCGTTTGCAGGCTCGATCTTCCTTATTCGAATAAAGCGAGCGGCGAGCAGGTGAAGATAGCGATCCGCCCCGGAGACATACTGCTTGCCACCGAAGAGCCCCGACACACATCAGCGAGAAACGTGCTGCGCGGGCGTGTGAGGTCAATAGAGCATCGCAGCGACAGGACGGTGGTCCGCGTTATAAGCGGAACGGGCTGGACGGTCAACATAACCCGCCAGGCCATAAAAGACCTGGGTCTTTCGGCAGACAGGGAAGTATGGCTCGCAATAAAGACCTTCTCCTGCTATCTGCTAGATTAAGTCTAGCGAGTCTAGCGAGTCTAGAGTCTAGCGAGTCGCTTTAATGACAGACATCGCTTGAACCAGATGATGCAAAGTAATCAGCGCCGCGAGGAGCGGGACTCGCCAGACTCGCGACTCGCCAGACTCGCCAGACTCTCCTCGCTAGACGCGCAAGACTGCTATAAAGGGCAGGTTGCGATACTTCTGCTGGAAGTCCATGCCGTAGCCGACGACGAAGACGTCGGGGATGTCGAACCCGCGATACTCAATCGGCAGGTCTATAAGCCTGCGGGCCGATTTGTCGAGCAGGGCGCAGAGATGGATGCTTGCCGGTCCGCGCTCCCTGAGCACCCGCATAAGATAGTTTACCGTCAGGCCCGTATCGATTATGTCTTCGACAAGCAGCACGTCCCGCCCTGTTATTGTCTCCTCAAGGTCTTTTGTGATTCTGACGACCCCTGACCGTGACTCTCCCGCATAGCTAGATATAGACATGAAATCAATCGTGGCGTTGAGGGTGAGGGCGCGCAGCAAATCTGCGGCGAAGATGAAAGAGCCTTTCAGGATGGCGACCACGGCAAGGTCTTTTCCCTCGTAGTCCTGCGATATCTTCTCGCCAAGTTCTGAAACCCGCTTCAGGAGCCTGTCTTGAGGGATAAGCACTTTTCCTATCTCGTTTTCGCCCGACAGAAAGTTTTTATGAAATTTTTCTTTCATGCAATCACTTTTTAGTTGACATAAAAACTCAGTGTGCTAATATCACGCTCGCTCGGTTGGCAACAATCGAGCACGATCCCGAGAGGTTAAAGTTGAAATCTTCAGGCTCGCTCAGAGGCCGATGCTTCGCAAGGGGTGTTAGCTGAAAAGCGAAACCTTCACGCGGAACCGGACCTCGCAAGAGAGAAGGGCGCCGAGGCTCATTGGGTTTCGGTGTTTTGAGTCCCGCAAGGGATTCGAGTTTAGCGTATAGGGCCAGAAGATAGAGACCAAGATCACTCGGGATCGATATTTTTTGCCCAAATATCACCCTCTTCACATCCTGTTTACAGTAGGGTCTCAACTCTCCTCCGTCCTGCTTGCCTGCCAGCGCCCGCTTGCCGCGAACTTCTCTATCAGCTTTTTATAATCCGAGGCGTAGAGCACCTTGACCTTCACTTCAGGGTAGAGCGTTCTGAGCAGCTTCACCTTCCGGTTCTTCCTGGTCACGAGCGCCTGCTTGAGCGTGGTTAGCTCGATGTAGAGGTCGTGATCGGGAAGGTAGAAGTCGGGCGTGAAGCTGCTGACGACATTGCCCTCTGCGTCCCATTCGATGGCGAAGGTGCGAGGCTCATACTCCCAGTTGATATGGTAGAAGTCCAGGATGCGGGCGAATTCCTCTTCAGAGGCATGAGCGAAGCTCATCGGCCTGCCCGGGCCGGTTGGTAGATCAGGGCCTTCTTCGTCCCGGTCGTCGTCGCCGAAACTATTTTCGAGCGCGGCAACAGCCCGCTTCAGCTCCGGCAGCAGCGCCGCAGGTATCTCGACTGCGTGCTCGGTTGAGGACGGGGCATGCGAGGGACGCTGCTCTTTGATGATGATGAACTGATGACCCTCACGTTCGGCGATCTGGATAGTGATCTCAGCTTTTGTGCTTATGCTGAAGCGGCTGATTTCGTCAGTCTGGTGACCAGAATAATCTACGGTCATAAAACTCTTTTGATCGAACCGAATCCGAATCCTGCGCGCTCGAAGCGCGACGATTGCGGGGACACCGCGCTCCGGGCATTGCGTGCCTCGGCTGATTGCCTGCTGCCAGCCAAATAGAAAGGGCGAAACTTGACCTATCCTGGTATAGCTGGCTCGGCCCTCCTTCTCGCAAAAGAAATAAACCCCTATTACGCGCCCATCTCTGGATGCAATAACAGGGGTCCTTACAGCCACAGTATAGTCTAACGAGTAAGGAACAGTCTAGCGAGTCTAGCGCGTCCTGCTCCTCGCGGTGCTGATTACCTTGCATCATCCGGTTCAAGCGATGTCTGTCATTAAAGCGACTCGCTAGACTCGCCAGACTCGCCAGACTCGCCAGACTTATAATTGTTGACTTCGCTCATCGGCTAACCTAACATAGGGGCGTTCGTGTGACCCGGCCCCTTAGGCATCGCGGTTGCTTGGTTTCCCTAATAATTCAACTTCCCCGTTGGACGCGCAATTATCTGTCGCATTTTTGCCGCTCTACCGGGCAATTTGCCCGAGAAAGACCACGCAACATTCAAATGGGGGCGATATGCAATCAAGAATTTCTCCGCTGGCTTTGCTGGCCATCCTGGTCTTATGCCCTTCGTCTCAGGCGGGACCAGCCAGGTTCGAATATACCTTGCAGGTTGCCGCTTTTCCCGACCAACATTCGACCGAGATATTTGCCGCCCAGCTCACCCGGGCCGGGAAAAGCCCTGTATGGGGGTCGGTCAATATTGCCGGACGCGGGATATGGTACAGGGTCTATATCGGAGAATTCGAGACATATGCTCGCGCGCAGGCTGAGGGTGTAAACCTTCTGTCTCAGGGAATAATAAAAGAGTTCCTCGTCAAGCGGGTCAGCGAGATCGGCTTGCTCGGTCGGTCGCGGAGGACAAAAATCAAAGAAAGATATTCGACAGGTTACGAGAGTCACTCGACCGCCGCTCCCGTGAGTACAAACGGCGGCCCGAGCAGGCATATGGAGAAATACTCGACAACACCCGCCCTGCGTGCTTTGTCAAAGCCAGTCAAGCTCCCGGTCAGCGCGCGAGTGATTGCGTCGCTTGTCCCGAGCGCGGATTCGTCGCATATCCCGAGACCCGATCCAGCCAGGCTCGCCTTTAACATTATTGCCGGAGGCGGCGGTCTCGATGTGAGCCGCAAGAGCGGGGGGATATGGCTTAGCGGCGATATTGAAGACGCTATGGCGCGGCTGCAATGGATCGTCGGGGTCAAAAACGCAAAATTGCTCGGCGTCGAAAGCGATGGCCGGTTGAGAGTCGATGCCGCAATGCTTAGAGAGTTTATCTCAACATACTCTGTCGACCCCTCCGACGAAACCCTCCTCATGGCAGACTATATCTCCTCGAATGAAGGGCTTCTGCTTATAGTCCAGATGTCTAAAGGTTCGAACCGCTACCTCCTGCACATCGGCTCCAGAGCGCCGACTCGCGGGCCCGAAGTCGCTATAAACGGGAGCATCAACCTGGACAATAACTTCGACAGTCGCATCAACCCTTACCGGCGGAATAGAATGAAGCTGAGCCAGGAGCTCCCGCCCGAAGGTTTCGACGCTATGGTTGCGATCAATCCCGCCGCGCGCTGGTTCAACCTCCGCGCGCACCGTATAGTGCCTGTGGGCCATATAACATTTCATGAGCTTGCCGAAGCCCATGCTAAGGTGGCGCTGAGGCTCGATTATCTCGGGCAGGGAATACGCCCCGGCGCACACAGCGTCGCGCTCGACCGTGAGAAGATTCTAAACTCGCAGCGGCCCGGCTCCGACATCGTGCTTACGTCAGGCTCAAACCGCGTATTGAGGTCGAATCAGGAGTTAAGACAGCTATTTGCTGAGACTGCCGCGTCAGGCGATCAGCGGTAACGGGCTTTACATCCCTCAAAGCCGTATGGTAACTTTTGTTGGTTCAAAAGGAACTTAGAATTTCAGCTGGTTAGAGGAGAACATCTACAGTGGCTTTGGCTAAGGAAGCTAAGACCGAAATAATCGGGAATTTCAAAACACACGAGACTGACACGGGCTCCCCTGAGGTTCAGGTGGCGCTTTTGACTCAGCGCATCAACGGACTGACGGAGCATTTTAAGACTCACGTCAAAGACAATCATTCGAGGCGAGGCCTGTTGAAGCTTGTCAGTCAGCGCCGTCGGTTGCTGGATTATTTGCGGAGTAAGGACGCCGATCGTTACCGGGTAGTCATCAGTCGTCTGGGTATAAGGAAATAGAGATCGCAATAGCTACAGGCCGGAAAATAGAGAGGCCGCCCCGAGCGGCCCGGCCGGTTGTCGGTTCTCTGGCGCGCAGACGACCAGGGGCACTTTTAAGGCAGGCGCTATTTATGCGCATCATATGCGCTTTAGTTTCGGGTCCAGCGCGCCGACTTACAGTTCAGACAAGACTATTGTACCGATGGCCACGGGAGTGCGTCAGCAGGCGACACTTACCGTGGCCTTTTCTTCAGGCAGCATCATAACCGGGCTGCCATGCGTTGAATTTTCGACCGAGACCCCAATCTTTTGAAATTGCAATCGCGCGCTACTGGATCATTCTGTACCCAGGCAAAACACTGACCCGATGAGGTCGCGTATGTTGAACCGGCGCGCAGCGGAGAAGGAGAAATATATGGAGTTTAAAGAATCAGTCCAGCTTGGAGGAGTAGAATTCAGTATTGAGTCAGGAAGGGTGGCCAAACAGGCTAATGGATCGGTGATCGTTCGATACGGCGATACGATGGTTCTTGTTTCGGCAGTGGGAGATAAGAAAGGCCGGGAGGGGATAGATTTTTTCCCGCTCACGGTCGAGTACCGCGAGTACGGATACGCAGCCGGAAGAATACCGGGAAACTACTTCCGGCGCGAGG
>DASTET010000359.1:0-4012 GCA_035709445.1 Blastocatellia bacterium
CGCGCGACATAAGCGGCATTGTTACAGAGTGCGACGATGCGTGCCGGCTGCTCGTGAGCCTTCCCTTCGGCATCAAGATAAATTACTGACCGGGCACGGCCCCCGCGATCTACTCTGATCTCTGTGGCAAGCGCGAACGGCCTTATATCAAGCCGCCCGGTGGCAATCGCATCCGGCAAGGTGACAACCAGCGTCGCGCCCTTCGCATGTTGTTCGCAACCGTAGAAAGTGCATTTGCCGCAGTAGGTGCAGGCCTTGCGAAAGGCTTTGCCGCCATAGCCGGACTGCGTCGTGATGGCTGCCGGGATCGGGTACGGGTGATAACCAAGGGCGGCGGCGGCTGATTGAAACATCTTTCCCGCGGGCAGCGTCACAAGCGGCGGCATAGGATACGGGCGACGACGTCGAGCCTCAAATGGATTGGCTCCGGCTTTGCCTGCCACTCCGAACTCGTACTCGGCCCGGTCGTAATAAGGCTCAAGATCTTCGTAACTGATGGGCCAGTTCTCAACGCTGCTTCCCCCCGGTACGCCGCTCGTGGTCTTTACCCTGAAGTCGGACTGGTGAAAGCGGTAGCTGATGCACGACCAGTGCAGCGGCCCGCCCACGCCAATATTGCGCGCGATAACCGGAAAGGTCATCGGAGGACCGCCATTGTAGACCAGCACTTCCTGCTGGTTCCAGCGCAGCTTTCCCAATCGCACGTACGAAAGCTCGTCGTGGGCTTCGTGTTTCTCAAAGACTTCTCGTTTGAAATAAGGCCCAGCCTCCAGCCCGACGACCCTCAATCCGGCTTTTGCCAGTTCAGCCGCGATCACTCCGCCAGAAGCGCCGAGGCCGATCACGCAAACGTCTGTTTTCGGGTGCTCCTGCATTCTAAATATAGCCAGCCGCTCGCAACCATTGTTCGGTCAGACGCATCCCTTCCGCCAGTGAAATGCGCGGCGCGTATCCGAGCAGAGTTCTTGCCTTTGTGATGTCGAAGCTGCCGCTCTGAGTCCACAGATCTGCTTCCAGGAGAGAGAGATTATATGGCGGTTCGACCGCCTGTGACCGCGGGACCGAATGCAGCTTGCGACCCAGCATTTGCGCATAATGCCCCAGGAACTCTCTCCAGTTCGTTTGCGCGCCATCGCTGATGATGAATGCTTCCCCGACCGCCCTTTCGCTGCGCGCGGCCAGCAAGAGAGCTTCTATCAGATTATCTATATAAACTTCATTCGACATTCCGCATCCATCATCAATCAGGAATACTCTGCCCGACTTGATCATTTCGACCAGCCAGACGGTCCAGGCGCGAGAACGCGGGCCGTAGACGTTTGCCGGGCGAATCACCACCAGAGGCAGCCTGTTTTCACGACAATACCTGAAGGCGATCTCTTCAGCCTCGACCTTGGTGTCGATATAAGGGATGCCGCAGAGCTCGTGCGGGTCGGCTTCGGTCGTTTTCTTCTTCGGGCTGATGCCGTAAACGGCGATGCTGCTGACGTAAACGAAGCGTTCTAGCTCAGCTCTGGAAGCAGCCTCGAGCATATGCTCGACGCCTTGGACATTGACGCGGCGATATTCATCCGCCGGGACCTGAGCATCGTGCATGAGCGCGGCGCAGTGAAAGACAAGCTGGCAGGATTCGAATGCGGGCGGCAGTGTATCCGGCTCTGTTACATCGCCCGCGACCAGCTCGGCCCCGCGCGCCGCGAGCCAGGCGGCCTTGTCGAATTCGCGCACAAGCGCGCGAACGCTGATACCTTCGGCGAGCAGCCGCTCCGTCAGCCGTCCGCCTATAAACCCCGTTGCGCCGGTCACCAGCGCTTTCTTCGGCCCATTCGATTCCATCCGGGTTATTAATCGAGACCGATGACTACATTCTTGATCCGTGTAAACTGGCGCATCGCCTCAGCCCCGTCTACTGAGCCGAAGCCGCTGCGCTTGAATGCTCCCGCCGGGGCTTCCAGCCCGGCCGGGAAGTAACGATTGACATATACGCTGCCCGCTTCAAGGTTACGCGCCATGTAATGCGCCGTTTTCAGATTGCGCGTCCACACGGCTGCGGCAAGCCCGTACTGGGTTCCGTTGGCAATCGAGAGCGCTTCGTCAGCGTCATCAAAAGTAAGCACAGAGAGGACTGGCCCAAAAATCTCTTCCTGAGAGATGCGCATCTCGTTTTTGACGCCGTCAAAGATCGTCGGCGCGACGAAGAAACCTTTGCTCAGATCTCCTTCGGTCAGACGCGCTCCGCCGACAGCAACCGAAGCGCCTTCTGACTTGCCGACCTCGATGTAATTGAGAACTCGGCTCATCTGCTCTTCGGAGATGACCGGCCCGAGGTCAGGATTTTCAAGCCCAGGCCCGACGCGAAGCTCTCTTGTGGCAGCGACTATCTTTTCCATGAACTCATCGTGCACCTTATGGTTCAGCACCAGCCGCGAACCAGCGACGCATACCTGCCCCGACGCGGTGAAGATAGCATACTTCGCCCACGTCACTGCCGTATCGATATCGGCATCGGCGAAGACGATGTTGGCCGATTTGCCTCCGAGTTCGAGCCAGACCGGGACGACGTTCTCGGCGGCGAGCTTCATCACCCGTGTGCCTGATTCGATTGAGCCGGTAAAGGAGAGGCAGTTGATCCCGGGATGCGCTGCGAGTGAAGCTCCGGCTTCGAGGCCAAAGCCGGTGACGACATTGAGCGCGCCTGCGGGCAGCCCCTCTTCCGTGGCAATCTCTGCCAGACGCAGCATAGTAACCATCGCCTGTTCCGCCGGCTTGAGCACTACGGTGTTGCCTGCGGCCAGCGCCGGAGCAATGCACCGGCTCCCCTCATACAGCGGGCTATTCCACGGAATGATCGCCGCCACGACACCAAGCGGCTCACGCAGGGTGTAATCGAAATTGTTACCGGGAACAGGAACCGTCTCACCACACAGCTTGTCCGCGAGGCCGCCGTAATACTCAAAATGGCGGGCGGCGATAGTCTCTGTCACGAGCAGAGAATCGCGCAGCGGAAAACCTGTATCGAGCGTCTCAAGCCGAGCAAGCTCACCCATCTCTTTCAGTATGCGCGCTGAGATGCGATGCAAAATGCGTCCGCGCTCGCTCGCCTCGACCTTTCGCCATGTGGCTGATGCCCGCCGTGCGGCATTGACGGCGCGGTCGACATCTTCAGCCCGGCCGCGCGAAACTTCGGCAAAGACTTCGCCGGTCGCAGGATCAATCGAGCCGAAATACTCTTTGGAGGCCGGCGCCACCCAGCCGCCATCGATGAAATGGTCATAGCGGTTGATGCTCACAGCAAGTCTCCTTGGGATAACTGCAAATCTGCGATTAGATTCGAAACGCCGAACCCCTCTTAGTGAGCGCGCCTCATCTGCGCGCGCTCGGCAAAGTCATTTTTGAGGTGTGCGTACAATCCGCGATAGAAGTTGAACAATCTGCTATACACTGCATGATGATCCGGATTCGGCTCCAGCTTCGCGCGGAACTTCACCATCGTCTGCGCTGCGTCGGCCAGATCGGCAAAACACCCGATACCCCATCCGGCGATGATTGCGGCTCCGAGCATTCCGGAATCAGCTACCGAAGGAACAAGCACGCTCCGTCCGAGCACATCGGCCTTGATCTGGTTCCACACATCGCTGTGCGAGGCGCCACCCGCAATGCGCACCTCCGCAATCTCAGCACCGACTTCTATAATGGCTTCGCACACGTCACGAACAGCAAAGGCGACGGATTCGAGCACGGCGCGAGCCAGATGCGCTCGCGTGTGCGTTTCGCTGATGCCGAAAAAAACAGATCGCGCATCAGGGTCATTAATTGGGGACCGCTCGCCTAACAGGTAAGGCAGCACGATCAAGCCTTCTGCGCCAACAGGCGCGCAAGCGGCCTCATCGCTCACCACCGAATACGGATCGGCCAGATGAGAGTAGAATCGCCTCACAAACCAATCGAGCATGATCCCGCCGCTCGACATCGCCCCGCCAACAATCCAGTTGCGCTCCCCATGCCGCTCGAC
>DASTET010000360.1:0-2711 GCA_035709445.1 Blastocatellia bacterium
ACTGCGACACAGAGCACGATCTTTGTGGTTTTCATATAATCACTCCCTCGAAGGAATTCTATACAGGCACGAGAGCGGTGCGAAAGCCGAGCAGCGTCCACTCGGAATCGGTCTCGACTTCGTGTATATAAGAGAAATCTCCGGGCGCGTTCGACCCTACGCCGTAGCATTTGGCATTGCCGTGGTCGTCGCGGTAAAAGCCCAGCTCAAGCGACTCGGTCTCACTCCACTCCGGATGAAAGATCGTGCCTATCAGGTTGAAGACGGCGGGCGGGCAGATCGTAAGCCGGTAACCATCGGGCATAAGCTCTCGCGCTCGCCAGTCGCTGTTGACCACATCGACGAACTCGCGCAACGAAATATAGTTGTGAGCGTAGCGGGTGCCGGTCAGAAAACCCGCACGCCCTATGTACTCGGCGAAAGGGTCCGCCGTGGGGTCGAACCCGTAAGGCGTGCCGTAATACTGCCGGTTGCCGGGCAGATAACGAGGTTTTCGAGTCGCCTCTACCCCGATGATATGCCCCTGGTGGCGACGATGACCCGCCGTGAGCGCGGCCCGGTAACTCAAAGGGCGAAGATGCGTCGCCCTGCCGAAGTCGCGCGACCGCATAGGGTAGAGCCGCTCGATGTATCTGTCATCGAAGGCTACGGCGCTCGCCGAGGGTATCACGTGCCACTCTATGTTGTAGCGCAAAAGATGCGCCTCAATCTCCGGGGCAGTTACGGGCCATCGCGTGTCAGCCGCGACTATCTCTATGTCCGGCCCCAGACCGAGGAACTCCCTCAACCTTGACTCTCTCTCCCGCTCGCTCATCCGGTCCTCCTTCGTATCTGAACTTCCCGGCCTCCCGTAAGATACCGCCTCAATTCTTGACAGTAAATCCCTCCACCGCTATTATCTAAATCGCGAAAGTAATTACTTACTTTCTTTTTTTTATTGATCGGCACGAAAGTAACTACTTACTTTCAATGAGAAGAGGATGGAGGGACAGTGACAAGAAACGTAGAGGCAGAGGAGAGAAAGGGGCCGGTTGAAGGCGGGCCGGAGACGGGCCGGATGACGGGCGAGGCGCGAAGGCAGCAGTTGATCGAGGTGGCTATACGGCTCTTTTCGCAAAAAGGGTTTCGCGGCACCACGACGAAAGAGATAGCACTTGCCGCGCGCGTAAACGAGGCGATCATATTTCGCCACTTCGCTACGAAAGAGGATCTATATGCCGCCATTCTCGACTACAAGGCGAGCGAGATCCGCGTCGATGAGTGGCTGGAAGAGCTGAACGAATACGCGCTCAGAAACGACTATAAAGGGCTCTTCGGCTCGCTCGCCTCTCGAATAGTCGAGCACCACCGTTGTGACGATAATTTCCTGCGGCTGATGCTCTACTCGTCTCTCGAAGGACACGAGCTGTCTCAGATCTTTTTCGAAAAGCACGTCAAGCCGATCAACGAGTTCCTGTATGGCTATGTCGCCGGTCGGCAGCGGGCCGGGGACTTTCGCGAAGGAAACCCAAAGGCGATTGTGCGCGCATTTATAGGTATGGTCATCCACCACGTTCTTTCCACAAGGCTT
Source organism: Blastocatellia bacterium (assembly GCA_035709445.1). Lineage (GTDB taxonomy): Bacteria > Acidobacteriota > Blastocatellia > UBA7656 > UBA7656 > DASTET01. The sequence continues at coordinate 1,571 of DASTET010000360.1, forward strand.
TTCGATTTCGAGTCGACGAGGATCTCTGACGAAGAGGCCCTGGAGACCTTCACCCAACTATTCCTGGATGGACTGCGTATTGCACCTGCCAGCAAGAGTGGACGATAAAGAACACGGCTAGAAAACTGGGGTAATTATTCTTATGCGAGTTCCGCTTTCTTCCCGCAATATATTCCTGATAGCGATCTCACTGGTCGTTTTAATAGCCATTTTGTCGCTGGCCTTCCGCGGACGGTCGGCCTCGGATTCAGCCGACATATCCGCCAACGGCGAGACGGCTGAAGTCGCCGTAGTTGATGTAACCGTAGGAACTGCCGTCTCGAAAGACGTGCCGGTATATATTCAGGCTACGGGCAGCTTTGCCGCCGACGAGTCTTCCGACGTTGCCCCGGAGATATCGGGACAGGTTGTCTCAACGCCGGTCGATATAGGCGCGCTTGTCAGGCGGGGCGCAGTGATTGCACGTCTCGACGACCGCGATGCGCGGATACGTCTTGAGCAGGCGCTGGCCGCCGAGCGACAGGCAGCGTCCGCAGTGCGGCAGGCTCAGGAGCGATTGGGCCTCAGGAATGGCGAGAGCTTTGATGTAAACAGCATCCCTGAAGTCCGGGCCGCGCTCAGACAGTTCGAAGCTGCCGACGCGCAGGCGAAGCTGGCCGAGGCAAACGCCCGCCGTTACGCTGCACTGGTTGAAACAGGCGACGTTTCTCGTATGACCTATGACCAGGCGCAGGCGCAGGCCGAGTCCGCCCGCGCGCAGGCCAACGCCGCGCGCCAGAATTATGAGCTTGCCATAAATGTCGCGCGCCAGGGCAACGTCGGGATAGGGACGGCGCAGGCGCAGCTTGAAGCGGCCCGCTCGCAGGTCGCGCTTGCGCGAAAGGCCCTTAATGATACGGCCATCACCGCGCCTTTTACCGGGTACGTAAGCGATAGGCCCGTCGCCGTCGGCGAGTATGTCACCCCGGCGTCAAAGATCGCAACGGTGCTCAAGACCAACCCTATAAAGCTTCGATTGCAGGTTCCCGAAACCGATGCCGCGCGTCTCGGAGTCGGTATGACGGTCGAAGCGACCGTCGACGCTTATCCCGATGCGCAGTTTACGGGCAAGGTGACGGCCATGAATCCGGCAGTCGATCTC
>DASTET010000361.1:0-6014 GCA_035709445.1 Blastocatellia bacterium
TAATTCTTCACCTTATCCTCTATACCCAGAGAGCCGGGCGAGAGGACAGGGGTTGGCGCTTCGGAAGCCTCGGTTTCGGCTTCATCAAGATCCCACGAGCCATCTTCCTCTCCGGCCAGGACGGCATAGACCGCGTTGCTCTGCGCAGCGTTTTCGAGCGCGGCGGCGAACTCTATGCTGGTCGGGAAGCGGGTCTTCCGATCCGTTGCGAGCGCCTTCATGATGACGGCTTCGACCTGCGGAGAGATTCTAAGGCTCGGTCTGGCCGACTTCAGGCCGATAGGCGGCTCGGTGAGCTTTTTGATCATCCTGCTCTGCGGGGTCGGCCCGTCGAAGGGCAGCTTGCCCGTCAGCATCCTGTAGACGACGAGGCCCAGGCTGTATATATCGCTTCGAATATCGAGGGGCTCGCGCAGCAGTTGTTCCGGGGCCATATACTCAGGCGTGCCGAGGATCAGCCCCTTTCTCGTCAGGTTCTGATAGCCGACGCCGTGATGCGCCCGTTTGGCGATACCGAAATCGACCACTTTAACCCAGTCGCGTTTACCTCTTCGCTGGCAGATCATTATATTGTCGGGCTTGAGGTCGCGGTGAACGATGTCCAGCTCGTGGGCCGCGTCCAGCGCTTCGGCGACCTGCCGGGTGATGTTAACGACCCGGTCGAGCGAGAGAGGCCCTTCCCGCTTCAGTATCTTGGAGAGCAGCTCGCCGTCGACATACTCCATAGCAATATAGACGAGCCCGTCCTCCTCTTCGCCTACGTCGTAAATGCCTACGGCGTTGGGATGATTGATGCGGCTGGCCAGCTCTGCTTCACGACCGAATCGGGCGACGAATTCCGGATTTCCAGAATATTCGGGGTTGAGTATCTTGATCGCGCTCGGACGTGTGATGCGCACATGCTCGGCCTTATAGACGGCCCCCATCCCCCCCTGCCCGATCTTTGCCACCAGCTTGTAATGATCTGCTATGGTCCTCCCGATGAGAGGGTCGGCGTCGGCCGAGCCGCTCGTATCGGCGCTCTGCGCAGAGGGGGCGAAGAACGAAACCTCCTCCGGCTCCGGTATATGATCCAGCCTCTGCCCGTCACGTGGGCAGAAGACCATCCTCTCGACATACTGCGAGCCGCAGCGAGGACACTCCTTATTGACTCGAAGGCTCGATGCCGTCCTCGGAGTAGGCATCTTCTGCGGCTCGACGACCGGCGTCGGTGGGGGAGGCGGCGGCGGTGCGTGTACGACAACAGCCGCGACCTCTTCAGGCTCGGTCAGACTCGTCCCGTCTATAGGACAGAAACGCGCCTTCTCAGCATACTCTCTGCCACACTGAGAACACCTCTTCATACAAGTACCAGGTCCAGGAGGATTACTTGTCTGCTAACCTCGCGCAAAACCGACACAACAGACTAAGAGAATCGCGAACAGATATAAGTCCTGCTGGAGGCTGTCTTAAATCCGGCACGACCGTGAAACGAGGTTATTCCTTTTCGTGCCACGAAGTCAATCTCCAATAAGTGAAAAGTGAAAAGTGAAAAGTGGCTTATCATCAATATCTTGATTCATACCGGTCGTGCCTTATACCTCGATCCCATCGTCACTGGCACAGAGATTATCAACAAGCCACTTTTCACTTTTCACTTTTCACTTTAAAGCTCTGCCATAACAGGTAGACGGGCACTCCGGCCAGAATGATGCCAAAAACCATCAAGGCCCCGCTCCCGCTCGATGGCGACCCCTCCGCAGGGAGGACTCCGTAATACTTCAGATCATCGAGGAGCGCGTTGGAGAGAATTATGATAGCAGCGAGGATGAAGAGGGCAGGCGTCAAGGGATATCCGAGCGTGCGATAAGGTCTCGGCAGGTCGGGACGATTTCGCCGCAATGTATAGACTGCCGCGACTCCCAACGCATAAAACGGCCAGATAGCGAGCACGAATGCGTCTGCAAGCTGCTCGAACGTCCTCACCATCACAAATACGACTGCAAGCGAGGCCGCAAGCATTATGGCTACATAAGGGGTTTTGAATACGGAATGGACCGAGCCTATTTTCTTGAAGAACAAACCGTCATCGGCCATAGCAAAGAATATTCGCGGCCCCGTCATCATAGAGCCGTTCAGCGTGCCAAACGCCGATATCATTACTGCTATCGAAACGAGCGTCACACCAACATTGCCGAGTATCCTGAACGCCGCGTCCGCCGCCACCAGCCTTGACCGGGAAATCTGGTTGATGTCGAGCAGGTGTAAGTAGGCGAGATTGACGAGAAGGTAGATCACTATAACAAGCGATGTGCCGATTATCAGGGCGAGAGGCAGATTGCGCTCTGGTCGCTTCACCTCGCCGCTCACGAAAGTCACGTCCGCCCACCCGTCATAGGTCCATAGTACCGAGATCAATGCAAGCCCGAAAAGTGTGAGCGTCGTCGTCGTCTGGGCCGCAGGCTCGGGCGATGCCGGAAAGTCGAACCGGGCGCCTATAGCAAATGAAAGCGCGACCAGCAGGACCAGCGCCGTGTACTTGGCCCCGGTAGTCAGGTTCTGTACGAGCGCGCCGATATTGATCCCCAGAAAATTGAAGACTGCAACCAGCACTATCGCCGCAGCGGCGACATAATGAATGGCGGGCGCGCTCTGCACGACGAGGCCCGTCGCCGTCTGGACCTCGACCGTTACCGGCTGCCCGAGCAGCCTGAGCAGATATTCGGCAAAAACGGTCGCTATCGCTCCGAGCGCGGACGCGCGTATGATGACAAGCTCGGACCACCCGAAAAGGAAGGCGGGCAGCCTGCCAAACCCTTCGCGGATATAAACGAACACGCCGCCCGTGCGCGGAAGCGCCCCGGCAAGCTCCGCATAGGTAAGCGCCCCGCAGAGCGCGAACAGCCCGCCCAGCACCCAGAGGAGCAGGAAGAGAGAATCATCCGGGACTCTCGCCGCTATACCTGCCGGGGAGCGAAAGATGCCGCTGCCGATGACCGACCCGATCAGTACCGCTATCGCGCTGATCAGACCGAGACTTCGCGGGAGGCCGCCCCCCTCTCGATCAACGTGTGTGTCCGTATGCTTTTGAGTCTGCGTCTCCACAGGTGGGATCGAGATTATAGCTGGCCTGGATAATCGTCAAGGGATAATCAGAAGCCAGAAGCCAGAATTCAGAAGCCAGAAGCCAGAAGGCGGCTCCGTAGTTACCTGTATAGTAACATCGAGATAATAACTTCTGGCTTCTTATCGCCTGAGCCATGACTTCACGGAGAGGAAAAGAAAGACGACGCCCGCGAGCATGGCAATCGCCATCAGAATAACGGAGTACTGATGCAGGTCGTTGAACTGCGTACGCAGCGGATCGGCAGGGTCTATCTCGTCAATAGGGCGGCCCATACTCGCGCGAAGCGCAACCATCGTCGGCGAAATCCAGAACCTCATGCCGGCGGTCGCCAGAATCATAACGATCAAAGAGAGCATCCGGGCCGCTCTTATACGGCGATTGGCCTGACCCGTCCTCCACAGAGTGAGCTGCAACGCCAGAAGAAGCGCTCCCGCCGCCAGCCCGATCATCTCTACTTTTGCAATCGTGCTCGCTACCACCTGCCCGGCGAGATGGCGCGACGGCAGCACGCCGAACGCGCTCGGCGCGACCGCGAAGCTGAAGAAGACCATCGAGCCGAGCCAGATGGAGAGCAATAGAGCCTCGGCAAAGACTAGAATCTGAGTTCCTACCCCAGAATCGGCTCCCGGAGCCGTTTTTACGGTTTCAGTATTGCGAACCTCGATAGACATAATGGCCTCATTGAATTGAGAAGTCAGAATCTAGAATCCAGAATCTTTCGTAACACATCTCGATCGAAGGCAAATAAGACGGACCGGAATCAAACCCTTCTGACTTCTGGATTCTGGCTTCTGGATTCTAAATTCAAGATATAGTTTGCCATCACTTTCACGCCGAAGCCAGTAGCGCCCTTCGCCATATAGGGCTTCACCTGTTCGAGCCAGGCTGTTCCCGCTATGTCGAGATGCGCCCAGGGTGTCGAGCCTGCAAAGCTCTTTAGAAACATTCCGGCAGTGATCGCGCCGGCCACGCGGTTGCCCACGTTCTTGAGATCGGCTATGTCGCTTTTGATATAGTCCGCATATTCGGCATCGACTGGCAACTGCCATAACCGCTCGCCGCACTGTTCCCCGTCGGCGATCAGGTCATCGATGAGCTTCTGATCTGTCCCCATCACGGCGGCGCGCACATCTCCGAGCGCGACGACGCAAGCGCCGGTAAGCGTCGCCGCATCGATCAGGCAGGTCGCCCCTCTATTGATCGCGTAGGTCATTGCATCTGCGAGTATGAGCCTGCCTTCCGCATCCGTGTTGACGACCTCTATGGTCTTTCCGCTGAGGCTGCGGACGACGTCGCCTGGCTTTGTCGCGCGGCCTGACGGCATGTTCTCCGCAGCCGGTATGAGGCCCAGGACGCGCGAGCGCGGGCGGAGCCTTGCTATCACCTGCATGGCGCCGATTACGGCTGCGCCTCCGCCCATGTCGTATTTCATCTCTTCCATGTTCAGGGCGGGTTTGATAGAGATGCCGCCTGAATCGAATGTTATTCCCTTCCCTATCAGCGCCGGCAGCTCGCCCTGAGGCGGGCCGTCAGGCTCATAGCTAAGGACGATCATCCTGGGCGGTTCTGCGCTCCCGCGCGAGACTGCAAGCAGCGCACCGCAGCCGAGGTGCTTCAATCCGTTTTCATCGAGGATCTCTACCGCAAGCCCTTCCCTGCCTGCGACCTCCTCCGCGCGGCGGGCAAGCTCGCTCGGCGTTATGACGTTGCCCGGCTCGAAGGCGAGCGCTCGCGCAAGGTTGGTCGCTTCGCCCATCTCGACGCCGATCCTGATCGCCGAGTCGAAGTCCGCAGAGACCGGGGTCTCGCTCATCAGGGCGATTCGCTCTATCTCGCGCGTCGGCTCCTCTTTCGACGCATAGAGGTCGCCGTTCATCTGGCCTATGATCGCGCCTTCGGCATACGCCCTTGCGCTTGTGGCCGCGTCAAGCCTATCGCTCAAAAAGAAGGCCGCCGTTTTTATACGTCGCTGAGAGAGCAGGCGGACGACCGCGCCCGCAAAGCGTTGCAGATCGACTGTCGTCGCGGCTTCGACCTTGCCCGCGCCATAAAGCAGCAGCCGACGGGCCTGAAGCGTGCCCGTGTTATAGAGCATCGCCCACCGGTCCTTCTTTCCGTCGACCTCTCCGGCTTCAAAAAGCGGCGCGACCGCTCCACGGGTCAGGTGGTCTAGGGCCGCAAGCGTTCCCTCGCGCGGGTTCTCGCCCTCGAAGACAGGAACCGCTATCACATCCTCTTCAACCTCACTAAGGCCCTTGCGACTGGAAGTTATCTCCATAAGATATGCCAGTCCTCCGTTAATGAATATCTCAGCCTGCGCATAAAAAGTCGCCGTGCAACCAGCTACGTCCCGGGGGGGGATTAACTTGACCTGGAACGAACTTCTAATCTGAAAAGTCGCGGGCTCCGATGAGCAGAACTAAAGCGACCGTATAACAGCCTCGGTAAACTCAAGCGTAGTGGCCTGCCCTCCGAGATCGCGTGTGAGGAACTTTCCCTCGGCCAGAACGTGCTCGACCGCATTTTGAATCCGGTCTGCCGCCTCGCGCTCGTTTATGTGCTTTAGCATGAGGACTGCGGTCTGAATAAGCGCCGTCGGGTTCGCGATCCCGCGCCCGGCTATCGATGGAGCCGAGCCATGGACGGCTTCGAATACGGCTATGTTGTCGCCTATGTTCGCGCCCGGCACCACGCCGAGCCCTCCTACGAGCCCTGCTCCGAGGTCAGAGATTATGTCGCCATAGAGGTTTTCCAGCAAGAGCACATCGAACTGGTGAGGGTCGATGACCAACTGCATGCAGGCGTTGTCGACGATCAGGTCGTTGGCCTCTATCTGGGGGTAATCACGCGCGACATCTCGGAAACAGCTGAGAAAGAGTCCGTCCGACATCTTCATGATGTTCGCTTT